>CAYZLS010000203.1:2393-4305 GCA_964479355.1 uncultured Wenzhouxiangellaceae bacterium
AAATACCGTCACACCGCCACGCGGAATATTGAGATCTGTTTCCCGGATCTGAGCGCTGTTGAACAGAAAAAACTGGTGCGACATCATTTTAGATGTGTTGGCGAGGCGTTCATAGAAATGGGATACGGATGGTGGGCTAACCCAGCGCGCATCCGCAAGCGCATGGATGTGGTTGGACTGGAAAACCTCGTTGAGGCCTATGAGCGCAGCGAAGGCGTCGTGCTGGTGACCGGCCATTTTACCTGTATGGAACTGACATGCATTATGCTGACCATGAACGGCCTGCCCATTCACGGCTTCTACCGGCGCAACAAGAAAAACCTGCTTGCCGACGAGGTCATTATGCGAGGCAGGGGACGCTACACCATCAAGTGGACTAATTACGACAGGGCAAGCCACCCTGACCTGATTCGCAGGGACGACCTGCGCGGCCTGATCAGGGCGCTGCGAGGCAAAGCCATTGTATGGTTTGCCTCGGACCAGATGGTTCGTCAATCCAAACGCAGCATGATGGTTCCTTTTTTCGGCGAGCCGGCACTCACCCATACCGGGCTCATTGATATTGCACGGATGAGCGGTGCAGCCGTCGTACCGTTCCTACCCATGCGAACCAGCACCGGCGGACACTACCAGTTGCAGTTCCTGCCGGCGTTGACCGATTTCCCGAGTGGTGATCCGAAAAAAGACATGCTGCGCGTCAATCGGCTGATCGAAGCCCGCATCCTTGAAGATCCCGCACAGTATTTCTGGTTTCGCCCGCGTTTCGGCAAACGGCCGGCCGAATATAAAGATATCTATCGGGCCTAGGAAGCATCGTCTGGTGAAATATGAGGGCTAGGGAAGTTCTCAATTTTCCCGCATTGTTTTAGACTCTGGTTTAACTGCCGCGGTAATCGCAGCCCAATCCTGATAATGGGCATCCAGCACCCGCCAGTCCTCCTCATCATCCACGTCCAGTGAGAGACTGCCAAATGGGGATACCACGATTTTGACAGAACCACCTAGTACTTCGCTGAGGCACTTCTCAACCCGTAGCTGTGTGTTACCGGCCTTTAGACGCCGGTACAAAAGGCCTTTACGTTTTGACAGCATCAACGTGAGCTGAACGCGCATGGTCATCCAGGCGGAACGCCAACCATGGGGGCGTCTGAAAGAACTGTATATTAACGCCACCACATTGCGCCAATCCTTGGCCTTGCGGTAAGAGAAACCCGTTTGTAGGAATTCCTGGTGCGACAGGTTGCGTGGCCGGCCTATATAGATGTTGGCGAGCCGCAAACGCCCACAGGCAAGTTCTACAAAGGGTCGTTTGATCCCCTGTTTTTCTGCCGATGGATAAAATGGTATTACACCCGGCTCATCAACAACCCCTGCCAGCATGGCTGCCGGTGTTTCAGAGCTGGCATCCAGCCGTGCACAACGGCTGACGAAATCATCCACGGCCTGGCTGGTGATCAGCGGCAAATCACATGAAATAATCAGCAGTGGTCGCTCCGTCGCCGGCATCTCAGGGTCGTCCCCATGGCAAGCTTCTGATGCTTCGATTCCTGCCCAGCAATTGGTCAACATTTTCCCGCGTTGGGCAATGACCCGAACCTGGGGAGAAAAATTACCGAGTTCTTTGTGCAGTTCATCGGCAGGCCCAACTACGAAAATCTGATCGATGCTTCTGGCCTCCAACAGGGCTTGCACCACGTAGCGCAACAAGGGTTGTCCAGCTACATTTAAAAAAGCCTTGTTGCGCCCATAAATCAGCCTCTTGGGATTCTGATGGGTGCCAGCCAGAATGACAGCATCCAATGGGAACGGGTAGCTAGATACCCGTCGTTCACTGGCGATAGGTTCACTGGCGATAGGCTCGCTGCGTGTGGATTCCTTGGCCGGGAAATTCATCATACTTTGATTTTATAGA
>CAYZLS010000204.1:0-4265 GCA_964479355.1 uncultured Wenzhouxiangellaceae bacterium
GGCCCCAGTGGCAGAGACGGCGGCCGAGCCGCTTGCGGCGATCCTCTCACGCATTATGCAGCAGCCCGAGGGCGTGCCGCGGCCCGAAGACTACGACGACGAGGCCGCCATGGCCATGGCCTGTCTCAATGCCCAGTATGGTGCGTCAGCTGATTCCAAATCCCGCGCGCGCAAGGCAGCCACCATTGCCCTGGCAGGGCTGTACACCTCGCCCGTCGCACCGCCTCGGGCCACGGTCAAGCGCTTCCAAAGGATGCAGCTCGGCCTCGAGCTGCGCCTCTTTCTGCCGGTCGGTGTGGGAATGATTCTGAACGAGTCGGGAGAGGAGGTGCACGCATCCCTGCAGGCCAGAGCTCCGGCGCGCCGCATTGTCTCAATTGAGGATTTTCTCAACGCGTTTCGCAACCTCAAGGCCACCATGATCGCCCTGTTCACGGTGTGGTGGGATCACCCCATGGACGAGTACTTGTGCGCCCTGCAGGAGGTCGGCACGGGCTTCTTCACGTCTACGACGTTCAACGTTGGCCTGATGGTTGCCCTGGACCTCACCGTTCGCCAGGAGTTCCACCGCCTGATAGTCGCGGATCCGTCCACGAGTGTTCCCTCCCGCAGCGATGGAGTCCGCTTGGCGGCGTTGGCACGTGAGCCCGTCCTGCAACATCGCGCGAACTTGCTGGTGCCACCGCCAGCGCAGATCATGGCTGCTCCTGTGCTCCAGGGTGTTTCTTCGCGGGCGCCGACACCGACACCACGGTCGGATGCTCGCCAGGGCCCAGCTGCCCCGAGCCGCCGCTTGAGTGCCGATGAGCTGGCCGCCTGCCGTACCAATCGGCTGTGCATTCGGTTCCAGACCGGCTCGTGCCGTGCAGCCACCAATGGCCGGGTATGCGAGTACGCGCACACTGTGGTGACGGAAGCGCTGGTCGCTGAGGCGCGGAGCGCGCGTGAGAGTGCCCGCAAGGCACGGGAGGCGTCCTGTTGAGGGCGCCAGGCAGCCCTCCATGTGCCCCAGCAACCGCACATGGTGTGGCAGCCTCCTTTTGTGGGTTGCTCTCCCTCGCATGTCGATCAGTTACGAGACCCGCGGCCTGTGGCGTGCCAAGGCGCTCATCGCCGACCGCTGTGGCGACGCGTTCGGATACAGCCTGAACAGTCCTCTGCCTTGTCTTTCGGCCGCCACAGCCACCACCGTCGCCGCCACCGCTGCTACCATCGTCGTCCGCCGTTGCCACGGTCGGAGGCACTGCGCGTGAGCTCGGCCGCGCCTGCCGATGGAACCAGCTCGCCTGTTGGTCGCACGGACGGCACCGGCGCGCCGCCTTGCCCTCCTCGGGTGCAGCCGTGGCACGGCCAATATCGTGTGCGTGGCCTGGGCATGGTTCCCCCGCTTGGTGGAGCCCGTGTGCGCTCGCGCTTGCGCCCTGCCGGCATGCGAAAGTGGTTCCAGGGTGACCCGTCCCTGCCGGTCATGCTTGCAGCAGCGGAATTTGGCGTCAACGCCATGTACACCGGCCCTATACGAGACCGCACCGCCCGGCACCACCCTTCGTTGGATCCACGTGTGCTCCGCGAGTACGCGGCAGAGGGCCTGGCAATGGGTGCTGTGAAGGGGCCGTTCGCGTCACGCGCCGAGTTGGGGTCGTTTCTGCAGGCGGCCGGCGTGCCACATCGCCACATGCACTTCAATCCGCGTGGCGTTGTTCCGAAGCCCGGCAAGCTCGGCCGCCTGATCGACGACAAGAGTTTCGGTGGGGAGCTGAGCATCAACCATTGGGTGGATGTCAGCGCAACTGAGACGGTCCGCTACGACCGCGTCCAGGCCATTACGTCCCTGCTGCGTGAGGCACGCCGCCGCTGGCCGGGCGAGCCGCTGAAGGTTCTCAAGCTAGACATTTCGGCGGCCTTCCGCCACTTGCTGCTGCGGGTGCACGACTGGTGGCTGGGCTGTTTCGAGCTGGAGGGCGAGTTCTTCGTCGATGTGGCATGTCCCTTCGGTCTGGTCTCCAGCGTCTTCTGGTTTGGCGTCTTCTCGTCGGCGTTCCGCCGGGCAGCGCGCCGTCTCGGCGTTCTCATGGCGGTGTACGTTGATGATTTCTTCATGGTCGCCCCAGAGCGCCTGGCGTGCGCGCACCGCGACACCATATCTTGCATGGTTCGCGATGTCGGCTTCAGCCTGAGCGCCGCCAAGCTGGCGAAGGATGGGGCGCCAGCAGACGCCGTTGAGTTCATTGGCATCGTGGTGGATGTCGTGTCGTGGGAGTTTCGGGTCTCTAGCAGCCGTTTGGAGGACACCCTTGCCCTGGTGCACGCATTCCGGCGCCGCCGTTCGGCGTCCTTGCGGGACTTCCAACGCCTTGCTGGCAAACTGCTCTGGGTGTCGCAGGTGGTGCCGCGGTCGCGCCTCTATGTCACACGCATCTTGGCGGCATTCGCTGGCCTCCGCCTTGGGCACCACCGGGCGCGGGTCACTGCTTCTGTGCGAGCGGATCTGGACTGGTGGCTGGCGTTCTTGCCGCATTTCAACGGTGTGCAAGCCATCCCATCTGATGTGGTCTACGAGGACCCGGGGTTGTTCACGGATGCTGCCGACTCTGGGTTCGGCGGCGTGGACCTCGAGGTTGGTTGCCATTTCCTCGGGCAATGGGCTGCGTCCGAGACTACAGACGCCCTAGACATCAATGTGCGAGAGCTGTGGACCGTGTATATGCTTGTCGCCGCCGGTTGTCGCCGCTATGCCAGGCGCAATCTGGTTGTCCATGTGGATAACCAGGCGGCGTGCGCTTGGATCAACACGTGGCGCTGTGGTTCGGAGGCGGGTGCGGTGGTCCTGCGCGCACTGTCCCTGTTGCTTGCACGCCATTCCATCCGTCTGCGCGCTGCGTACATCGCGTCGGCTGACAATGTGCTTGCTGACGCTCTGTCGCGTGGCGATTTGACCGCCTTCTCGGTGGCCTGCCCGTGCCGCTCGCGACAGATCACGGTCCCGGCACGAGCAAGGTCTCTGTTAGCCGCGACGACGGCTTGAACGTCCTGTTGACGGTCCTGGTCACCCGTGAGCTGCGTACCAACAAACGCGCTGTGCAGCAGCACTGGGAGTCCTTCCGTGCGTACTGCGACCGCGTGGCGCTCTTCGTGGACGCCACCGAGCGCGGCGACGTAGTGCTGGCGAAGTTCATCCTGTACCTGGTCTTCGTGAAGGGCCTGTCTCCTGCAACGGCAAAGGGCTATACAGCAGTGGTCCAGCGGCTGCACCTGCTAATCGGGCGCCGCCTGCGCTTTGATGGTGACATTGTCGGTGTGATCCAGCGCAAGCTGAGCCGCTGGCGCCCTCCTGGCGAGCACTCGCGCAAGCCGGCTACCCCGGACATGGTGCGGTGGGTGATGCGCTCGGACCGGTTCAGTGTCAGTGTGAAGGCTGCCGTGGCCACTGGGTTCGCCTTATGCTTGCGCTCGGTGGAGTACGTCAAGACTAGTGCGGCGATGCCAGCTCGGATGCGGCGCAAGCATGTGCAGTTCAAGGTGTCGCGGTTGGGCACACCGTACATGCGGGCTCAAATCTTCGGCAAGACAGACGACCCGCACCACGGTGCAGACCGCGTGACTGGTGTGGTGCCGTCCGACGTCATCGACTGTCGCTCTGCGGTGACGGCGATGCTGGTGCGCCTGGCTGAGACGCAGCCTCACCTTGGGCCGGAGGACCCGCTGTTCCTCCACCCAGATGGGCGCCCGGTCACCGCCGCGCAGGTCTCGCGGGCAGTTAAGGAGGCTGCTGTGGCAATGGGCCTTGGCCCCGATGGCTACTCGTCACACTCCCTGCGGATCGCGTGCGCATCGTGCCTGGCTGACGCTGGCTATGACGAGGCGTTCATCCAGGAGTTTGGCCGTTGGAAGTCGGACACTTTCCACATCTATGTGCGGCGCAGCATCGATGCCTTGGCCGCCGCTGCCGCACGCATGGCGGCCACGGAGCCTGAACCGCTGCGTCGTTAAGTATCTAGGCCGCGGTGCCGGTGGCACGGCCGCGGCCGCTCACGGATCCCGGCAACGTGCTGTGACGCGCTGCGGGCACATGGCTCCGGCCACCCGCAGTGCCGATTACGTGCCGGTGGTACCGTATTTTCTTGTTACTCGTTCTCTTGTGTTCCTCGCCGCTACCACACCGTCTTCCTCCCGCCCGCCCGACGGTCGTCCGCTCGCGTCTTGCTGCGGTGCTGCGACTGTCGCGTCGTGTCTTGGGTATTGGGTGGTTGGCCGGGCTTGTACAG
>CAYZLS010000205.1:0-2427 GCA_964479355.1 uncultured Wenzhouxiangellaceae bacterium
GACCACCGCCTGGCCGAAGCGATCCCGTTTTTCCGGTGTCCAGGGGCCATCAGCCAGTGTTGGCGGGCAATACTGGACGAAATTCGACATCCAGTGTTTTCCGGGTGGGGCTACGGTCGGATCCCATACCGAGGGGATCACCGACTCGATGAAAGGGTCGTCAGACCAGCGCCCATGCTTCCAGCAGTCGTAAGCCCGTTCCATTGTTTCCAGCGAACCGTTAAAAACCTGGCCGCCACGATTGATGTAGCAGTTATCATCCAAGCCGGTGAATTTTGGTAAACCGGAAAGTGCGATGTTGACCTTGCCGGAGGAACCGCGGATTTTAAAATTTTTGGCTTTGTCATAGATGCCCGGCGGCAGGTCCTTGCGGTCTACGATTTTGGTGAAAGTTCTTTTTGCATCCAGATTTGAAACCACAATGCCTGCATACAACTCTTCACCGCTGGTCAATGCGACGCCAACCGCTTTGTGGTTTTTCACCAATAACTGTTGCACACCTGCGTTGGTGCGAATCTCACCACCGAATTGCTTTAAGGCACCGGCGAGTGCATTGGAAATAGCACCCATTCCACCGCGCGCAAGGCCCCAGGCACCGATATTGCCATCGACATCACCCATCACGTGATGCAGCAGTATGTAGGCTGATCCAGGTGAATAAACACCCAGGGCCGTGCCGATGATGCCTGCGCTGGCCATGGCAGACTTGATCAGGTCATTTTCGAAGTAGTCTTCGAGAAACTCTGCCGCACTCATGGTGAAGAAGCGGACGTATTCGTACATTTCCCTCTCGCCCAGAGCCCAAAACTTGCGGCCCAGAAACAGTAGTTCACGAATGTCCCGTGGCCGCAACGAAGTTGGGTCTGGCGGTGTGCGCAACAGGGTTTTACGAATGAACTGTGCATACCGGGCCAAGTCAGCATGAAACTGGTGCATCGAATCGGCATCGTGCAGTGAATGCCGCTTCAATTCAAGGTATGCCGCCTCTGAATGGGTATAGGCAACCAGTGTCTGTCCATCGTCACCAAAGGTTACCGTACTCAGGTAGGGTACCACCAGCAGGCCGTGCCGGCTCAGGTCGAGATCGCGGTGCAGTGTCTGGCGCAACAAACTGCAGACGTAGGAAGCATTCGAATACACCCAGCCTTCGTGTAACTCACGGGATACGGCCGCACCGCCTATGTAGTCGTTTTTTTCTAGTACTACAACATCTAGGCCGGCCTTGGCTAAATAGGCGGCGTTGGTCAGGCCGTTGTGACCCGCGCCGATAATAATTGCGTCGTAGGTTTTCATTTTAATTTACTTTGCGCAGAATTTCGTGCGCCGCGTTATGCCCCGGCCCACCCGTTAGATCGCCACCTGGGTGACAACCGGCGCCGCAAAGATACAGCCCTGGTAACGGTGTGCGATACTGCGCGGCCTGGTAGGTCGGGCGCATCATCAGGGCCTGATCCAGCGCGAACTCGGTGTGATGCCAGTGACCACCCTTTACATTGAAATGCTGCTCCAGATCCTGGGGTGTCAGCATTTCGGCATGGATGATCTGCTCACGTATGCCAGGTGCGTACTGGGCAATGGTATCAATGCAGTGTTGAAGCAACGACTCGCGGGCCGAATCGTCCCAGCCACCCTTGAGTTGGTAGGGTGCATACATGATATGCGCCGAGAGTACATGCTGTCCCTCAGGCGCCAGGGAGGTATCCTGCAAGCTGGGAATGACGATTTCCATTACTGGCCGGGTCGATGATTGACCGTATTTCGCCTCATCGAATGCAAACTCGATGCTATCCATATCCGGGGCGATAAGCAGGCGGCCGCGAACTTCATCCAGACCTGTAAATTTTGGCAAGTCGCTGAGGGCAAGCTGTAGTTTCGCCACATAACCCTCACAGCGCAGCCGCCGTATCCGATTGCTGAATTCGATTTCCAGGTTCTCTACGCCGACAAGTTTTAAGAAGGTGGTTTGTGGGTCTGCTGCTGAGATGATGCGGCTCGCATTGATCTGTTCACCGTTATCCAGTTGTACGCCCTGAGTGGCCAGCTCGCTATTTTTGGGCTCTACTAGGATACGTTTTACCTTTGTTCCGGTTCGGATCTCGGCGCCATTTTTAATGACTGCTGACTGCAATGCATTCACCAGACGGCCAGGCTCGCCACAATGTTTACCGCTCATTCGGTATAGCATGGGAAGAATGGCATGATTAGGTGAGCGCGGAGCTATTTTAGAGCCGATCAGCCCATCCCAGCACAACATTGACTTGAGGATTTCATTGTCAAAGTACTCGTCCATCAAGTCACGTGCAGGCAGTGTTGCAATGCGCATAAACTCGCGCATGTTCTTGCGGCCAAGTAAACGTAACTTCAGCCCGATGCGCCCGAAAGTCAGCAGGTCGTTCGGGCTACTAATACCCCTGTTGATGGCAGCCC
>CAYZLS010000205.1:2437-4221 GCA_964479355.1 uncultured Wenzhouxiangellaceae bacterium
GTCGGACATTATGGAGAAGAGTTCACATGGAAATGGTTTTGAGCCAAAATGGCTTTAAGGAATCTGCGAAGCGCCCCATCAGTCGGTTGAATCTTCCATAAGAATCGACGTCGTTCGCCCCAACACCGCTTATCGAGCCTCCATCCAGGACGACATGGTTTCCATCCGGGCTCAGCCCGATCATCACCGAGGGCCCAGTAAAAACCCTCAACCCATGCGCTTCAAGCGCCAGGTCTTTAATGATTTTGTCTGGGAAATGATTGACTGAATGCGTAACCGATGATCTGAAGCCGGCATGGAACTCGCGGTTGGCGGCCAGTCCGCCGGTACTGTCTGCAGCCTCAAGCACGAGTACCTGCTGTCCGGCCTTTGCTAGATAGGCGGCGCAAACCAGTCCGTTGTGTCCGGCGCCAATGATGATTGAGTCGAAGTGATCCACGAAACTCCCTTAATGATCCTCTGATTTGATCATGGACCCGGTTCTTGCAACCAGAATTTCCAGACTAATTCTGATTAACAAATTATTTATTTTCCATGTAGAAAAAACTACCGTACCTATACGCTCGAAACAACCGTGCACGACCATAGATGATAACGTAATGCCATGGCCTTGGGGTTCGTTCTTATGGATCAGAACACTAGTGCCCCCTCTGGCTCTACTTATTGCGGGCCTCATCCAATTTCATTAAACATACTCCAAGGTTTTCTGGTATCAAAAAAGGCTTCAGGTTGAACTCATTCTTTACTTAATTCAACCTGCCGCCTTTTTCCTCATACTATATACTAAATAAGGCCTATTCAATGGCGACATTTGCAGTACAATCCGTTTTGGATCTGCCTTTGACGGATGTCCGCGAGCTAGTCATTTTATGTATAAAATCAAAACATATAATAGCCTGGCTGCTGCCGGCCTGAGACGATTCCCTGCAGACCTTTACCAGATGGGCGCAGAAATTGCAGCCGCTGATGCCCTGATGCTGCGTAGTTACAAGCTACATGATGCAACCATCGATACTAGTGTGATCGCCGTGGCCCGTGCCGGTGCCGGGGTAAACAACATTCCCGTTGAAAAATATGCTGCAAATGGGATCGTCGTTTTCAATACTCCGGGTGCCAATGCTAACGCCGTCAAGGAGTTGGTAGCAGCCGCATTACTGCTGGCATCAAGGGATATTTTCGGAGCCATGAATTACGTGCAGACACTCGGAAATATTGATGATACTGCCGCAATGCACAGGGCACTGGAAGACAACAAGAAATGCTTTGTAGGCTCAGAAATTGCCGGCATGACCTTGGGTGTTGTCGGTCTCGGTGCGATCGGATCCAAAGTGGCCAACATGGCACTGGAGTTGGGTATGAAGGTTGTAGGATATGATCCGGCGATATCAATCGAGGCGGCCTGGCGTTTGTCGAGTAGGGTTCAGAAAGTGGATAGTTTACAGTCACTTGTCGGTATTTCAGACTTTTTGAGCCTGCACTTGCCGGTCAACGAACATACCCGGGGCCTGATGGATGCGGATACGCTTTCCTGGTGTAAGCCTGGGGCGCGTTTATTGAATTTTGCCCGTTCTGAAATTGTGGATCTAAGCGCTGTTATCGCGGCTCTCGATGATGGGCCTCTGACAGCCTACATCAGCGATTTTCCGCATCCGGAATTACTGGGTCGCAAAGACGCATTGCTGTTACCCCACATAGGTGCCAGCACCTGCGAAGCTGAGGAAAACTGTGCCGTCATGGCCGCAGATCAGCTAATGGACTACCTCGAACACGGAAATGTAAGCAAT
>CAYZLS010000206.1:0-4213 GCA_964479355.1 uncultured Wenzhouxiangellaceae bacterium
CGATTACGTCGGCTCCTGGGGCCCAATGATAGCGGGTCATAGTCATCCGGCCATTATTTCGGAAGTGCGCCAGGCGGTGGTAAAAGGCTTCAGTTTTGGTGCGCCGTCACCAGCGGAAGTGACCATGGCTGAACGCCTGTGCGAGTTGGTAGAGAGTATGGACATGGTCCGGATGGTCAATTCAGGCACTGAGGCGACCATGAGCGCCATCCGGGTGGCGCGCGCCGCCACCGGGCGGGATCGGATCCTCAAATTCGAAGGTTGTTACCATGGTCATGCAGATGCATTTTTGGTCAAAGCCGGCAGTGGCACACTGACCCTGGGTGTGCCCACTTCCCCTGGCGTACCGACAGTGTATGCTGATCTGACCCTAACTTTGCCATTTAATGACCTGGATGCCGTACGCACCTGTTTTGCGGCCCAGGGTGAGGAAATCGCCTGCCTGATTGTCGAGCCGGTAGCCGGTAACATGAATTGCATACCGCCGGTAGAGGGTTATCTTCACGGTTTACGGGAGTTGTGTGATCAATATGGCGTGTTGTTGATTTTTGACGAGGTTATGACGGGCTTTCGGGTCGCCCTGGGGGGCGCGCAATCCTTATATGGTGTGGTGCCGGACTTATCGACTTTCGGCAAAGTTATCGGTGGGGGGATGCCTGTTGGTGCGTTCGGCGGCAAACGTGAATTGATGGAACTTGTCGCCCCAGCAGGCCCGGTGTACCAGGCTGGCACGCTGTCAGGTAACCCGGTAGCAATGGCGGCAGGGCTGGCGACGCTTGATCTAATTTCAGCGTCCGGCTTCTACACAGCGCTGGGCGAGAAAGCCCAGAGCCTGACCGAAGGCCTGCAGGCCGAGGCCGATACGGTTGGCATAGCATTTACCACCACGCACGTGGGTGGCATGTTTGGCCTGTTTTTCAGTACTGCGGAGCAGATCATTAATTTTGAACAGGCCGGTGCCGTGGATGTCGACAGGTTCAGGTGTTTTTACCACGCCATGCTGGAAAGAGGGGTTTACTTGACACCATCAGCTTTTGAGGCTGGTTTTATTTCGTCGGTGCACAACGAGGAACATATTTCAGCGACGTTGAATGCAGCAAGGGAAGCATTTGGCTTGTGTGTGGCGGAAAAATAAGCTTAAGAATCTAAAAACAGGTCTTTTAGCAGCGACTCACCGGCCTTGACCGCATACTGGCTAAAATCGGTGCAGCCAGCAGCGCGTAATTCATCTTCATCCAGGAAGAAATTACCGGTGGTGGTTTTACTGTTCTGGCACAGTATGGCGTGGGCGGCGTCTGCCATGATTTCCGGGGTGCGGCAGTTTTCCGGATTGAAAACATTACCCAGCATGTTGAGAGCGGCGGTTGCGATTGCCGTGCGTGGCCACAGGGCATTGACAGCGATTCCCTGGCTGCGAAATTCTCCTGCCATACCCAGCACACACATGCTCATACGTATTTGGACATGGTATAAGCAACGTGATCCTTGAACCAGACGGGGTTGAGGTTGAGTGGTGGCGCGAGGTTGAGAATGTGCGGGTTTTCTGCCCGCAGCAGGTGTGGAATGCAAGCTTTGGAGTAGGCAAAGGTGCCCCGAATATTGACCGAGTGCATCAGATCAAAACGCCGCATGGGTAATTTTTTGTGTGTCTGTCAGGCTAATTGCACTGGCATTGTTCACCAGGGTATCCAGGCCACCAAAATGGTTTGCGGCCTGTTCAACCGCTGCTTCGATCGCCCGTTCATCCCTGACATCGAGCTTGATAGGCAGGGCGTGACCGTCCGCTTTTTCTACTTCTTCTGCGGCGGTAAATATGGTGCCGGGCAGTTTCGGGCACCACATTGGCGCCATCTCGTGCGACGCGCAAGGCAATGGCCTTACCAATTCCGTGTGAACTGCCGGTAATAAAAACCGTCTTGTTATTAAGCATGGTCATGCCTTAATGCTTGTAGCAGGCAAATCTCATTTCAATCACTTATTATAAAAGCATACCCCACATCGCCACCAAGCTAATCAGAGAAAGAGAACGGTTCGAAGCAAATGGATTCCGAATGGACACAGGATCTGCTTAATTGGTTGTCAGCCAATCCTGGCTGGGCCGGATTCTGGATATTTTTGTTGTCGCTGGTCGAGTCACTGGCCTTTGTTGGCATCTTGGTACCTGGGATTATCATGCTGTTTGGTATCGGGGCACTGATTGCGCTTGGTGCCATTGATTTCTTAACCGTCTGGTTATCGGGCTCGGCAGGCGCATTTGTTGGCGACCTGGCCAGTTACGGAGTGGGCCGACGTTACTGGGAACATCTGGCCGAGCTACGCTTGTTTGCGCGTTTTCCACGTTTGCTTGAACGCGGCCGAGAATATTTTTGTGCACATGGCGCAAAAAGCGTCGCCGTGGGCCGTTTTATTGGGCCGCTCAGACCGGTAATACCAGTAACAGCCGGAATCATGGGTATGGCACCTCGGCGATTTTTACTGGTTGATCTGCCGGCCTGTATAGCCTGGACACCGGCTTATTTGTTGCCGGGAATGTTGTTTGGTGCATCGCTTGAAGTGGCATCCGAGTATGCCGGGCGCATGTCGCTGGTGTTGATCATTGCAGCAGTCGTGTTGTGGTTAAGCTGGTGGATTATCTGGACAGCATATGAGCTACTGGCCAGTCGTTCAGCACGCTGGCTGCGTCATGCCATCCGCTGGCTGCGCCAGCATCCGGTGTTCAGGCGCATCGCGGGACCGTTGCTGGACTCAACCCAGCCCGAGATACTGTCCATTACCATGATGGGCTTATTGCTCGTGATGTTTTTCTGGGGTCTGGTTATCTTGTTATTCCTGTCACCGTTCTCGGCCAACCCCCAATCCATTGATCAGGCTGTGCAATCACAGGCACTGGCGTTGAGAAACCATATTGCTGACCCGTTGATGGTAGCGTTGACGCAGTTGTCACAGTTATGGGTGCTTATTCCCACCGCGGTAGCGGTGCTGCTTTGGCTGGTCGGTGCCGGGAGAAAAAAAGCAGCATTGCACTGGTTGGTGGCCATGGGGGGTGGTGCGATCTTACAGGTGTTGCTTGGCTGGACACTCAGGGCAACACCCTTGTTAAGCGAAGCGGGCGTCAACATGCTACATAACCCCAGCGCCGCGTTGACCCTGGCTACCGTAGTATTGGGGTATTTCCCGGTAATGGTCGCCAGAGAACTAAAGCGCCGCAAACGTAAGTGGCCCTATACCATTGTCGGCCTGCTGTTAACCGCGGTGGTGTTGGCTAGGTTGTATCTCGGTCTGGATTGGTTCAGCGGGGCTCTGATGGGTGTGGGGCTGGGGATGATCTGGACTTTCGTAGTGGGAATTGCGTACCGGCAAAGAGCGGTACGGCCATTTAATGGTCTGACCGCAAGCCTGATCTTTTTCAGCATGCTGACAATAACTTTTAGCTGGCAGGTTGGGCAGAATTTAGAAGATGATATCAAGGCACTGAAACTGCCTTTATTGCAGCGCCAGATCACAGCAGATAGCTGGTGGAATGATACTTGGCAAACTCTGCCGCGTGAGCGCACCCGCCGGGTTTCAGTTGTGGCGAGCCAGTTCAATTTTCAATATGCCGGGGATCCTGTTGGTTTGGCAAAACTGCTACAGCAATACGACTGGCGTGAAGCGGAACCGGCTAACTGGCGCTGGAGCATCCTGGCGCTGAACCCTGAGCCAACGGAGCGTAGCCTGCCACCACTAAAACGAGATTACCTTGGTCATGCTGATACCTTGTTACTGCACCGCCTGGGCGGTGACCCACTGTCCCAGGAAACCTTGCGTATCTGGGACTCTGGTGTCAGGTTGGTGTCTGCGGGTCAGGCGGTATACCTGGGGCAAATTGCCACTGAAGTGCTGGTGCAGAGGGTTGGGCTCTTCAGCTACTGGAGCGCCCGGCCCGTTTCGCAGGCTGTCTTGTCACGGTTAGCGGCAGAAGCCACGGAAATGCAGTTCAAGTGGGTGGATGAATCAATGCTGCTGCTCAGAGAAGCCGCGGTTCCCGATCAATTTGCTGAATGACCGGATGGTAAGGGCTGCCACACCAATTCATTCCATATCTGGAAAGGAGCACGCCACCACTTAGCCCTAATATTTCATGAGCACGTCTGATTTGGTCAGATTTGGTCATTGACTCCTAGTGTAGTGCTGCATAATTAATAAAACTTATATGAGTCGCTTCTGTCCTATG
>CAYZLS010000207.1:0-4212 GCA_964479355.1 uncultured Wenzhouxiangellaceae bacterium
ACCCGGCATCGTCTTCAACCAACAATATCCTCACTTTTTCTTTTTGCCGTTAGCGGGGGCTGTTATTGTTTTAACCACACCTTTTTTGGTCAGTAGTTTGATCTGATGGGTTCGCCGGTTGCCTTGCTTGATGGTTTTTGCTGACAATACTTTGGCATCGTTCTTCCGCGCTGCCCGCTTGGCCGCTTCATTCAGTTCAACAGCAAAAACGGATCCTGATAATAGTAATACCAGCATCAAAACAATCATTCTTTGCAATTGTTTTTGCCTTTTAACCATCACGGACTCGCGCTTACTGTGTCTAGGGTTATTCTAACGCAATAACATGAATTGCACCTGAACCATTGCCGGGAATCAGAATATCTCAGCCAGCATGCAACGTAGACTGCCACCGGCTTTTTCAATTTCATCCAACTGCGTTGAGTGTAGCTTAAAACCCCAGGCTTCCAAAATCTTCAAACTGGATATCCGCAGCGCATCCACACCGGTCTGGCTCATAAACAAATCATGCGGCGTCAATGCAATGAAGTTGCCGGCAAAGGCATTTTTTTTCTTCATTTAAGACCAGCGTTCGGCCCGGAAATGCAGATTCGATTACATCAGGAACCCCAAGATCAATAAAGGCACCCGGGTAGATGACACAGGCACGGCCGGCCAGCACCATCATGATAACGTTGGTGTGGTATTCCCCAGGTTGCAGCGTAAAACTGAATAGCATTTTCAATACAAATGCCGCGTTCATCGCTTCCAGCCCGGCCGCGTCAACCCAGCCAGTCATGCCACAAAAACCAATCTGCAGAGTGGTATCTATAACCAATGGACCCGTCAACTCCGCAATACAGTTCCTGAGACTCAAATCGATAGTGGCATAGCCCTGTAATTTGAAATAAGCACGAATATCTTCACGCCCTGCCTCTTGTTGCCGGCCCGGGTGCAGCATGTGGCCAATGATAAAATTTTTTGAGGTGCTGGCAAATACATTGTTGGGGAACACGGCATCCGGTGTTTTTGGGTCACCGGAAAAACGGACTACCGCAATACCCTGGTCCGCAATCAACGCCACTAGAGCTCGCCATTGTTGCAAGGCGCGACCTGGATCGGCTGTCTCATGCAGGTTCATATAGCGGTTATCGGCGGCGGACTCACGACAAATCGTAAATTCGGCCGGCTCAACCAACATCACAGCTCTGGCACAGACTGGCGTACGGACCGAGGATGCCTGCTTTGCAAGCTCCGCTAGAAACTGTTCGGATTGATTAACGATCACTGCCTATTACCACCTACCGCTTGCATGGCAGCCAGCGCCTGCTGTAATAATTGGGCATTGTTGTCATCCTGCCAGGCGTTTTCGCTCAGATAACGACGCCAGGCTCGAGCCCCCGGCATACCCTGAAAAAGCCCCAACAAATGTCGAGAGATATGCTTAACAGCAACCCCCGCATGAACCTGTCCTTCAAGATAAACCGTCATTAAATCAATGATATTAATACGGCTTAGTTTGATTTTCTGGGCAAATAATTGTTCCTGGCAATGGGCCAGCACCCAAGGTGTCTGGTAGGCTGCCCTGCCCAGCATAACGCCGTCCACAAACTCAAGGTGGCCTGTTGCCGTTGCCACGGAATCAATGCCACCATTAATGACGACTTCCAAGTCGGGCAGTTCTTTTTTTAGACGGTATACCCATTCATGATCCAGAGGTGGAACGTCGCGGTTTTGTTTGGGGCTCAGCCCTGCCAGAATGGCCTTGCGCGCATGCACAATATAAACTGAGCAACCTGACTCAGCCACTTGACCAACAAAATCACGCAGATACCGGAAGCTGTAATGATCATCCACTCCGAGTCGGGTCTTGATGGTTACCGGGATGTCGACAGCATTTAACATGGCAGACATACAATCTGCTACCCGTTTTGGCTCCAACATCAGGCAGGCACCAAAACGTCCGCGTTGTACCCGATCAGAGGGGCAACCAACATTCAGATTGATTTCATCGAATCCTTGCAGTTGCGCTAGTCGCGCACAATCTGCTAGTTCATCAGGCTCACTGCCACCCAATTGCAGGGCCAAGGGGTGTTCCTCGGGATTGTAACGAAGAAAACGATCTGTATCGCCATGAAGAATGGCATCAGTGGTCACCATTTCTGTGTACAATAGTGCTGCCGGCGCCAGCAAACGATGGAAGTAACGACAATGCCGGTCGGTCCAGCCCATCATCGGCGCCACGCAGAGCGTCCTATTTAATGATTTTATTGGCATTAATTTTTACCACTGCGCTAAGTATTCTACTCATGAGACATGCGATTTGTACCAATTGCCGCGTGCTCCAACACACGTAATCGTTTTTGCACTAAGCGTTGCTCTTCGTTCATTTCCACAGCCTCCTAAATAGATGTCATTAAGCATAGACTGTCCCGTAAGGTCTGACATATCTACAGATTGCAGTTTCATTGGCCTCTGAGCCACCACTTAAAAAATATACCCGACTATCGGACTCGCCAAAACGGGCCGCCAGCTTATCAGCCAATTCCTCTTGTGGCTGATTGGTAAAAGACATGGTGTGAGCAAAGGCCAGCTTTTGAAGCTGCGCCCTAGCGGCATCAACAACCACCGGGTGGCCATGACCGAGACAGGAAATAGCCGCTCCGCCACTACCGTCCAGGTATTGCTTACCATTCGCGTCGTAGAGATAAACTCCCTCACCACGCACGACCATTGGGTAGTCATGCCGCAGGTTTCGATAAAATACGTGCCCCAGTATTCCCCAGCCTTCAGCTTGCCATTGATTAGGCCGCTCTGGTTGCCACCTTTTTTTCAGCATCATCAACCAACACCGTCACCGCGCAATCACCGGTTACATTGGTGGCCGTACGAACCATGTCCAGAATCCGGTCTACACCCAGAATCAGAGCAATACCGGAGGACGGCACACCCACGGATTCGAGCACAATGACCAACATGACAATACCGGCTGCCGGTACCGGTGCAGTGCCGATCGATGCCAGCAACGCGGTCAAAACGATGGTCAACTGCGCAGCCAGGTTCAAATCCATTCCCAGTGCTTGCGCGATAAATACCGTTGCCACGCCCTGGTAGAGTGCGGTGCCGTCAAGATTAATAGTTGCACCCAGCGGCAACACAAATGACGCGACCTCGTTTTTAACCCCCAGATTTTCTTCCACACATTCCATGGTCACCGGCAAGGTTGCTGCACTGGAACTGGTGGAAAAAGCCAGCAGCTGAGCCGGTGCGATACCGATATAAAACTGCCTGAGACTGAAACGGGTGAAAAAATGCACAATTGTGTTGTATACCAGCAGCACGTGTATCAACAGGCCAAGAATGACCACCAAGGTGTAAAAGCCCAGCGAGCTCAGCAAGCTCAGCACCGTCTCAATATTATCGCCTGCGACCGCTGTAATGGTGCCGGCAATCAGTGCAAACACACCAATCGGCGCGACGTGCATGATCAAGTCAACCATCTTGATAATGATGTCATTGAGACCTTGGATGAGCGATTTGACCACGCGCGTATGCTCATTAGGAATTAAAATCAGACAAACCCCAAAAAACAGTGCAAAAAACACAACTTGCAACATCCGCACATTCTGGCCCAGGGCCGCCACAATGTTTTGCGGCACAATATCCACTAATGGCTGCAATGGTCCTCTTTCTTTAACCTGCTCGATGGTGTCGGCACGACCCTCTATCTGCTCAACATAGGAAGCCTGTAAATCTGCACTGACCTGGGGTGGTATTGATTTACCCGGCTGCAGAACATTAACCACCACCATGCCAATGGTGATGGAAAATACTGTGGTCATCAGATAGATACCGATAGTCCTGCCACCCATACGGGATAATTTGCTCACATCTGCCAGTGAAGCCACACCGGTGACCAGCGAGGCAAATACCAGTGGCATTGCGATGAGTTTGAGTAAATTAACAAACAAGGTACCGAAAGGTGCGATCCAATCGTGGGTAAAACCACTCAAATGATTTACGGCTGCAAAAATACCGAACAAAGCGCCCGCCACCAAGCCGATCAATATTTGCCAATGAAGTTTCATTTTCATTTTTTTATCCCAGGGAGGTCAGTTACATTTAACTTGGTTCGGCCGCATGCCAAACTATGTTGCATACTAGCAAATAAAATGTACCTGACCCCACAAATAAAAAATATGCCTAAAGGATGCGCTAACTACGCCAGCTTGA
>CAYZLS010000208.1:0-4202 GCA_964479355.1 uncultured Wenzhouxiangellaceae bacterium
TCGCCCAAGCAGTCGTGGATGATGCCGCTGAAAGTGAGGTAAATGAAAACGCGTTTGCAGATATTGTTGAATACATTCGAGTTGTCATTTTGCTGATACGCGAAGATCTTCAAGCCTTCGATAGCCAGGATGCAGGAACCTGACACTTATGATCAAACAAAAAGAATTTGCCAGACGTCGGGACCATCTGATGGAATTGTCGGGTGAAAGCTCTGTAATTATTGTGCGCAGTGCACCTGAAAAATTCCGCAATAATGATGCACATTACCCTTATCGTCAGGATAGTGATTTTTTGTTCCTCAGCGGATTCAATGAACCTGATGCCATGCTGGTGTTGCTACCGGAAGAAAAAGCCGGGCACAGCATACTGTTTTGCCGGGAACGAGACCCGCAGCGTGAAATGTGGAATGGTCTGATGGCCGGCACAGCGGGAGCGGTGGAGCAATTAGGTGTAGATCAGGCTTATCCCATCACTGAAATGCAGCAGCGCCTGCCAAAATTGCTGCAGGGCCGGGAGAGAATTTATTACGATCTTGGCAAAGATGCTGATTTTGATCAGCTCCTGATTGGCTGGATGAATGAGTTTCGCAGTGAAACACGCAAGAAATACCTCGCACCCGACGAAATTATCGCACTTGATCATAACCTGCATGAAATGCGTTTATTTAAAAGTCGAACTGAGATTATAGCAATGAAAAAGTCTGCACGGGTCGCGATAGTGGCGCACCAGCGTGCCATGGCCGTTTGCAAGCCAGGCTTGAATGAGGCGGATATTCACGCGGAATTACTACACACCTTTACCCGTAATCAGTGTGATGCCGCATATATTCCCATTGTCGGCGGTGGTGCCAATGCCTGTGTATTGCATTACATTGCCAATCGAGACCTGCTCAACGACAGTGATTTACTGTTGATTGATGCTGGTGCTGAATACGATGGCTATGCTTCTGATATTACGCGCACATTTCCGGTCAACGGCAAATTCAGTGGGGCGCAGAAAGATCTTTACGAGGTCGTATTGGCAGCACAGCTCAAAGCAATTGACGAAGTCCATGCCGGTGTCCCATGGGAGCATGTCCATGAAACGGCCGTACAGGTTGCAACTGAGGGCATGCTTGATCTGGGAATACTCAAAGGCAGTCTGGAAGAGGCACTGGAGGAAGAGCACTTCCAAGATTTCTATGTGCACAATACCGGGCACTGGCTGGGGCTGGATGTTCACGATGTGGGTGGGTATGAAATCGACGGCCACTCGCGGGTTCTCGAACCTGGCATGGTGTTGACAGTAGAGCCTGGAATTTACATACCGGAATCGGCCAGGAATGTCGCTGCAACCTGGCGCGGTATGGGCATCAGAATTGAAGACAATGTTGCGGTAACCCGGGACGCCGCCGATGTTTTGTCGGCGGATCTGGGTAAGACTGTTGATGAGATCGAGGCCTTGATGGCTGCATGAATCAGCACGGCACTAGAGAATGTGACATTGCGATTGTTGGTGGTGGTCTGGCAGGTGCGAGCTTAGCCATTGCCTTGGCGCCACTTGGCTTTACCATCAGGGTGATTGAAGCGGTGCCATTGAAGGTTGCGGAACAACCCAGCTACGATGACAGAACCCTGGCACTTAGTCACAGTTCCTGCCGCATCCTTGCGGGCATTGGTTTGTGGGAAAACCTCAAAGCCGAGGCAACTGCCATTCGTAAAATCACCATTACTGAACTTAACCGCCCGGTGCGCGTGTTGCTCGATTCGGCTGAAATGGGTCTGACTGAATTCGGTCATGTGGTTGAAGCCCGCAGTTTTGGCACCGTAGTGACTAAGAAACTGGTGAAGACGCAGGGAATTGAGCTGAGCTGCCCGGCCAGCGTTGAAGGTATCGAGGTGGGCAGGTGCCAGAGCAAACTGCGACTGATCACCGAGAAAGGTACTGAATCCTTATCTGCCCGTCTAGTAATCGCTGCCGATGGTGCCGACTCGTTCATCCGGAGGCATTTACAGGTGCCTACTCAGACACGTGACTACCACCAAAGTGTCATCATCTGTAATGTCACCCTACAAGAGGCACATCGGGGCCGGGCATTTGAATGCCTCACACCCACGGGCCCGTTTGCAATATTGCCGCATACCGGTATGCGTTGCGGCCTGGTTTGGTCGGTTGCAGACACTGCTGCGGAACAAATGCTTGCGCTGGACGACAACGAGTTTCTGGTCCAAGCAGAAAGTCGATTTGGGCCGCATCTGGGAAAATTTGCCAGACTGGGTAAACGCTCAGCTTATCCGCTGCGATTGGTGCGTGCCAGAAAGGATACGGGTGAACGACTGGTGATTCTGGGCAATGCGGCTCACGCGATTCACCCGGTTGGCGCACAGGGTTTTAACCTTGCGTTGAGAGACGTTGCGACACTGGCGGAAGTGCTTGCAGATGATAATTCCGGTGATCCGGGTGAGGCGGTACTACTGCAACAATACAGTGAATGGCGCCGCCTGGACCAGCGCAGCACTATTGCATTTTCAGATGGTATTACCCGATTGTTTGCTCATCCTTCCATGCTGGCAGCCGGGTTACGCAGCAGCGCCATGATTGCACTTGCATTACTACCTTCGCTGCGGCGCTGTCAAGCCATTAAAGCAATGGGGTATCGGGGCAAGGTGCCACGCCTGGCTCTGGGCGAACGATTGAGTCTGGCATGACCGACAGGCATTATGATGTGATTGTCGTAGGTGCCGGAATGGTGGGTACAGCTCTGGCGAGTCTGCTCTCCCGTAGTGGCATTTTGGTGGCACTGGTGGAAGCCGATGAACCGCGACCTTTTACCCCAGACTCAGAGCCCGACCTTCGGGTTTCAGCCATCTCGCCAGGTTCGGCAGCGATACTGCACCAAGCTGGCGCATGGCAGCAGATTTGCGAGCAACGTACACGGCCATACCGGCGCATACAGGTTGAAGATGGCATGGGGTCGAAACCGCTGTTGCTCGATGCTCCGGTGTTCAACCTGGAAAGGTTGGGTACCATCGTTGAGAACAGCTTGACCCAGTGGTGTCTGTGGCAAGCAGTTAACACTAGCGGTCTTGTGGACTTGTACTGTCCGGATGCTTTGCACGAAATTGAGTCGCTGGGTGAACTGAGCCGGGTGACACTCAAGAGTGGTAAAAATCTCACAGCTGTGCTGGTGGCAGGTGCTGATGGAGCTGCGTCCAAGGTGCGTAGGGCTATGGGGGTCCGGCAGCAGTACTGGGCCTATAATCAACAGGGTCTGGTTTGCGTTGTGGCGAAACAGAAACCCAATCCGGGAGTTGCCTGGCAACGGTTCTTACCCGGTGGTCCGCTGGCTTTTCTACCCCTTACCGATGGCCGTTCATCTATCGTCTGGACGCGACCTTCGATCGATGCTGAGCGCCTGCTGGCACTTGACCCCATTGACTTCATTAATGATCTGGATGTGGCCAGCAGTGGCTGGCTTGGTAAGGTAGAATCCTGTGGGCCTCGGGCAGCATTTCCACTCAGCATGCGATTGAGTGAGTGTTATGCTGCTGATCGCGTGGTGTTGGTGGGTGATGCCGCACATGTGGTGCACCCGCTGGCAGGCCAGGGTGTCAATCTTGGCTTGGCCGATGCGGCAGGTTTGACCGAATCGTTGCTGCGTGGGCGCCGCGCCGGGCAAGATATTGGCGCTGCCAGCCTGTTACAAAGCTATGCACGTTGGCGTCGTTCTGAATCAGAAACCATGGCCTTTGGTATGCATGCATTGCGTAGTTTGTTCAACGCTGAGCCGTTAACTCTGGTGCGGCGGGTGGGAATGGCCCTGTTTAAACGGAGTTGGCTGCTGCAGGACAAGTTTGTCCAAAGGGCGGCCGGGCTGGGTCCAAATACACCGAAACTGGCCACTGGTACGGCATTGCAATTATTGAATAATTGAACGTGTGTATTTGAGCCCAATCCTTGGTTGTTGGATCGTTAGGCATTCAAATGGCCTATATTAGTGAGCCGTTTGCAAAACTCGCAGATGGTTACAGTATTTAGGTGTACCACGCACTCAGTAAATGCGATGTATTCCTATTTTAAATAGCGCTGAATCAGGATCTCCTCAATAGACCTCTCAAATATTGTGCAATTTCTGCTTTTTTGTGTAAAGAAATCCATGTTCACTCTCACTAGTGTCCCAACGTTACCGACTTAAACTTTCACAAGCAACTGAATACACACA
>CAYZLS010000209.1:0-4198 GCA_964479355.1 uncultured Wenzhouxiangellaceae bacterium
TGCCTCGTTGGGCGAGATGATCTCCCAACTGGCGAAGCTTGGCATACGCGTACCGGGTGGCTTCGCTACAACCGCATTTGCTTTCCAGGAGTTTCTTAACCAGTCCGGCCTGAAAGGGCGTATTGATACCCGGCTTGCAAGCCTGGATATTGAAGACATGCAGGCATTAACCTGCGCTGGCAAAGAAATCCGCCAGGCAGTGCTGGATACACCATTGACTGCTGATCTGGATGACGCACTCACCCGGGCATGGTCAACACTGGTAGCCGATACCGGTGCTGAGCCGTCAGTGGCGGTACGCTCTTCAGCCACTGCAGAAGATTTACCGGATGCCTCTTTTGCCGGCCAGCAGGAGACATTTTTAAATGTTCGTGGCCTGGCCCAGGTTAAGACAAAGATTCTTGAAGTCTTCGCATCCCTGTACAACGATCGCGCGATTGCCTATCGCGTGCACCAGGGATTTGATCACGCCGCTATTTCCTTATCGGTGGGCATCCAGCACATGGTGCGCTCTGACCTCGCGGCCAGCGGTGTCATGTTCACAATCGATACGGAGTCTGGTTTTGAAGAGGTTGTATTGGTCAACTCTTCCTGGGGCCTGGGTGAAATGATGGTACAAGGTGCCGTCAATCCGGATGAATTCTACCTTTATAAACCCAATTTGAGCTCCAAAAAACCTGCTGTTCTGCGCCGTGCGCTGGGTAGCAAAGCAATCAAAATGGTCTACGCCTCCGGAGCCGAACAGGCACAAACGGGTGGCGTAGAAATCATCGATGTAGAGCCCGAAGACCGCGCCCGTTTCAGCCTTGCTAACAGCGAACTGGAAGATCTCGCCAGGCAAGCCTTGCTCATCGAGCAACACTATGGCCGCCCCATGGATATCGAATGGGCCAAAGATGGCCAAAATGGGCAACTGTACATTGTCCAGGCACGCCCTGAGACGGTTAAGAGCCAGGCCCATGGACAGGCCATTGAGCGTTACCTATTGCAAACCCGTGGTGAAATTCTATGTGAGGGTCGCAGTATCGGCCAAAAAATCGGCGTGGGTACAACTCGTGTGATTGATTCTGTCGAAAACATATTTGAAGTTGGCACCGGTGATGTGTTGGTTACTGATATGACTGACCCGGATTGGGAACCGGTGATGAAGCGTGCTGCGGCCATTGTCACCAACCGGGGTGGTCGCACCTGCCATGCGGCCATCATTGCCCGTGAACTGGGTATCCCGGCCGTGGTTGGTTGTGGCGACGCGACCACTAAAATACCCACTCAAACTGCGGTTACCGTTTCGTGTAGTGAAGGTGACACCGGCTTTATTTATGCCGGCGAGCTGGATTTCCACATCCAGAGAGATGATTTGCTCAGCATGCCCGAAGCGCCTTTGAAAATTATGCTGAATGTCGGCAACCCGGATCGGGCTTTTGATTTTTCGCGGATTCCCAATGCCGGTGTTGGTCTTGCCAGGCTGGAATTCATTATCAATCGAATGATCGGCGTTCACCCCAGGGCATTACTGGAATACGCTACCCAGTCTGCTGATGTGCGTGCACAAATCGACCAACGGATGGCAGGTTATGCCGACCCGGTGGCATTTTATGTTGAACGTCTAAGCGAAGGCATTGCCACTATTGCTGCCGCATTCGCACCGCAAACTGTGATCGTACGGCTATCGGATTTCAAATCTAACGAATATGCGAATCTGGTAGGTGGCCGGGACTTCGAACCCTTTGAAGATAACCCGATGCTGGGTTTTCGGGGTGCCAGCCGTTACGTTTCAGAAGAATTCCGCGCCTGTTTCGAGTTAGAATGCCGCGCCCTGCGCAAAGTCCGCGAAGAAATGGGATTTAAAAATGTCTGGGTCATGATTCCGTTTGTGCGCACCCTCGCTGAAGCCCGCGGCGTAATCGAGGTGATGAAAGACTTTGGCCTGGAACAGGGCAAACATGACCTGAAGGTCATTATGATGTGTGAATTGCCATCCAATGCATTACTGGCAAATCAGTTCCTAGATATATTCGATGGCTTTTCGATTGGCTCCAATGACCTTACCCAGTTAACCCTGGGGCTAGACCGGGATTCCGGTGAAATCGCCCATCTGTTCGATGAGCGCGATGCGGCAGTAAAAACCATGCTGGCAATGGCCATCAAAGCCTGCAAAGCACGCGGTAAGTATGTCGGTATCTGTGGCCAAGGCCCTTCCGATCACCCCGATCTGGCGCAGTGGTTGATGGCGCAGGGCATAGAAAGCATTTCACTTAACCCGGACACGGCTGTGGAAACCTGGTTAAAACTGGCGGAACAGCATAAATCAGCGGTTTCTTAAAGAGTTCCTTATTGATTACCCAAGCCGCCAAACTTTCCCATAAATTGCCGGTAGTGCCGCAGTTCATCGATTGACTCACGTATATCTGACAAAGCTTCGTGCCGGTTTTCTTTACGGTAACTATTAAATTCATTAGGCATCCAGTGACGCGCAAGTTCCTTGATTGTGCTCACATCCAGATGCCGGTAGTGAAACCAGCTTTCCAGTTCCGGCATTAAGCGGGCCATAAACCTGCGGTCCTGACAGATGCTGTTGCCACACATCGGCGAGACCCGTTTTCCCACCCATTCCTGCAGAAACCCAAGAGTTTCGACTTCAGTATCGCGCAAGCTGTTCTTGCTGTGCACAACGCGTTGCCATAACCCTGTATCGGTATGGTGGGTGCGATTCCAATGATCCATTGCCTTGAGGATGCTTTCCTCATGATGAATGGCGCACACCGGACCTTCCGCCAGTACCACCAGATTGCTATCGGTGACTATGGTGGCGATTTCAAGAATGGAGTCTGTGACGGTATCCAGACCAGTCATTTCCAGATCCACCCAAATCAGTCGCATGTCATTTTTTGTTGGCATAAGCTTGCTCAATCCGTTTTGCGTATTGTACCGGCCCCACCCATTGTATTCCATACTCAGTTTGTCCTCTGCGGGTACAATAGGGGCATGCACGCAAGTAAAAACACTACGTGAGCCGCCAACCCGGAGCAGAAGCCTTGGTGCTGGTTTCCTATGGTGCTCAGGGTGTCGTATTGCTGCCAGATGGTGAACGTCAACCGTGCAAATTCCGCCGCCGTGTCGGCCGGCCATATTGTGGTGACCGGGTATTGGTCGGCCGTGCTGATGACAATTCACTGGTGGTTGAGGCCATCCAGAAACGTAAAAACTACTTCGTGCGTGCAGATGAGCGCCAACGCCAGCACATTGTTGCTGCCAATCTGGACCAGGTACTGATCGTTGTTGCCACCCGCCCTCTGCCATCACTTGATTTACTGGAACGCTATTTGCTGGCAGTCCACAGCTTAGGCATTGAACCCATCATCGTGTTAAACAAGACTGACCTTCAGGTGGCCGTGAGTGAAGCCGCTGCGGGAGTACAAGTGCTGAAACATATGCCTCACTACACCGACCTGGGCTATAGAGTCATACGTACTTCGTGTAAATTAGCACCGGGTATCACAGATCTTCGGTCCATTTTAAACAACCGTACCAGCATCCTGGTCGGTCAGTCCGGGGTCGGCAAGTCATCATTGATCAACCGCTTGCTACCCGATCTGGACATTCAGACCAGCGCCTTATCCAGGGCAACAGGCAAAGGTACACACACCACCACCTCAACCATAGTGTATCAATTTCCTGACAGCGGTTACCTGATCGATTCACCGGGCGTGTGGGAATACGGTATCTGGAAATTGGCTGAGGATGCAATCGGGTCAGGTTATGTCGAATTCCGGCCATTTCTCGGCCACTGCCGTTTTAACAACTGCCTGCACTCCTCTGAGCCGGGTTGCGCGATCAAAGTCGCAGTTGATGATGGCCATATTCGTAACTGGCGTTATCAATCATACTTGCGTTTATTAGCGCAAAATGGAGACTGAACATGACCCGTATTACATCCCGGGGTGGTGATAGGAAAATAGGCAGCAGCCACTCTTCTGCGTTATTCTAGCGCACTGCGAAAAACCAGAGCCTGCTAACAATTCCGGATCACTACGACCTGGCTATTTTTCATAAGCTCAAAGAGGCCCATTAGCTCAATGCCTGATTCCATTCTTTCAACCACTATCGATGCTGTTACTGAGTTTAAAAAGCAACCGGTGCGGGAAATCTCCTGCGCTGGAGTGCACTACGTGTTACTCGGTACCGCCCACGTTTCCCG
>CAYZLS010000210.1:0-4194 GCA_964479355.1 uncultured Wenzhouxiangellaceae bacterium
ATCGATCCCGTCCGTAAGCTCTAAGACTCTCTCTGAATCTCGGATATCCCCAAAAACGATATCGCACGCACTTTGTAAATTCTCTTTCCTGGTTAGGTCCTCTAACCATCCAACCTGACTGCGCGAATTGTATAAAACAAGTGCTCGGACATTTGCGCCTAATGCGCAAAGCTGCTCGCACAGGTGGCTTCCAATAAAGCCATCTGAACCGGTAACTAGAACGTCTCTGCCTTGCCAATAGTTTTTCATGGTCATTAAGGCGCGCTCAACTCGCAGGAAGAGCAGGTGCTGCGGCTCTTCTGGCCTTTTCTAAAGTCTCTTTCTCTCCAATATCTAGCCAATGCTCATGAATGGGAAACATCGTCACTGGGAGGCCTCGATCGATCAGCGCCTTCATTAAGTCGGGCATGTCCTGCCTAACGCCTTCAGACAAATGAGTAAGCAAATCAGCATTGAGCGCATATATACCCGCATTACAAAAAAACTGCTTCTCCGGTTTTTCTTCCATTCCAGAAATATATTGCCCTGTGTGTTGGAGCACTCCATAGGGCACTTTGATCTTGAGGTCCACCGCTGCCACTGTCATTACAACATGTTGCTGTTGGTGAAACCTCAATATTCTTTGAAAATTCATATCGGTGACCACATCTCCGTTTATGACCAATAATCGGCCCGTCAGATCTTTTGGTAACATTGAAAGTGCACCGCAGGTCCCCAATTTCTTCTTTTCCCTTAGATATCGAATACAGACCCCTAGCTTTTCCCCGTTACCAAAATACTCCTCAATTACGTCAGCCAAATAATTGACGGCGATATAAACCTCTTTAATTCCGGAATCCCGCAAAGAACAGACTAGTCTCTTAAGTATGGGACTCCCACCAACATCTACCATTGGCTTTGGCATGTGTTCAGTGATAGGTCGTAACCTTCTTCCTTCGCCTCCGGCCATAATTACTGCGGTTGTCTTACCTTCAGAAGAAGAGACCAGATCATGGATACGTGCTATCTGCCTTGGGACATTATTTTCATCAATAATAGGAACGCTTGTAATTCGATTTCTCGACATTAACGCCCGAATGTCTTTCTCTTTATCATTAAGACTCACAGTAACGGGATTCTCCCAAACTACATTTCGGCAAGAATCATCCAATGCGCCGCCTTTGAGTAAATAACGACGAACATCGCCGTCTGTCACTGTCCCGATTAATTCCTGCTTTGAGCCAAGAATCAACGCTATATTGTCCTTGTTATTATTTATCGTCTCGACACACTCTCTTATTGAAACGTGCTCATCCAATACATAACCGCCTAACTCTTTAACCGTTTCCATTGGGTTCGGCCTATTTTGAGCGCAAACTAGATATGCGAGAATATGAGATGCACATTAGTAAGTGATTTTCTTCTGTGTTAGTGCGGCATTTATTTCGATCGTAGACAGTACTGATGCTATCTTACTACCCGAATCTCCAGCGCCATAGGGGTTTTCGGCAGTACGACACAGTTCTCGAAATTCCTTATCATGCAGTGCTTTCTCGCACGCAGCCAAAATCTCGTCTTGTTCATATCCTACGTCCAGCACATTCTTCGCACGTAACCGGCCTTTTTGACGGGAACCGATATTTACGACCGGACAGCCGAAAGCTGGTGTCTCCTTAATGCCACTCGATGAATTACCGACACAGGCCCCATCGGTGACTCGACCGCATACATTTAGAAACCCATGATAATTGTACCGCCCTAGACTCTTGTGTAGCTGGATATTCTCAAGTTTGTCGAGTTCTCGACTTTTCATTGCACGGATAATTGCCTTGCCGCCAGCATCATTGTTTGGATAAGTAGCTACAACTTGGACCCCCTGCCTTGCCAACCGAATCAGCGCATCCAACGCTCCGTTCACTTGACTACTTGCATCTTCGACTTCTGTGGTGATGGAGTGCTGTGTAAAAAGAACGATAGGTCGATCCAAGTCGATAAAAAACCTCTCTGCGATCTCGTGCTCAGGCGCAAACTCACCACGAACAATCAAATCAAGCGCGGGGAACCCAACGTTATGTACACGCCATGGTTCCTCTCCTAGATTTATTACTCTCCTAGCCGCTTCTTGGTTCGTGGTAAAGTGAATGTGCGCTAGTTTTGTCATTGCGTGGCGCACCGAATCATCTAGCGCCCCGCCCTCTGTAACGTCCCCACCTTCGATATGCACCGTTGGAATGTTCATTTGGGTAGAGGCGATCATTGCTGCTAACCCTTCATAACGATCTGCGTAGACTATGCAAAAATCTGGCTTTAACTGGTGAAGAACGTCAGCAACCGATAAGATGCCTGACGCAATCGCTTTGGTAGTGTCGAAAAGGCTATCTCCTTCTTGCGTTATCGGCGCTTCTCGAAAAACGTTAAACCCATCGCGCTCAATCTCGCTTCTGGTCAGCCCAAAATCTTCATCTAAGTGTGCGCCTGAGACGATTAGAAATGTCTCAATGTCCGGACATTCCTCTAGGGACCTAATAATAGGGTACTGAAGGCCATACTCGGCGCGATTGCCAGTATAAACAGCGACTTTTCGTCTAACCGCCATTTTCAGATCCTCTCATCATCTTCTGTAATCCGGTGCGCAAGTCTATGCCAGGGCGCCAATGAGTGCGTGCTACGAGTCTTCTGATATCCAACACAATCCTATCGTCCGGGGAATCCAAGGCCTCAATAGCGGGAGCACTCTCATTCGCAGTCTTCCCAAAAACGTTTGTCAGTTCCATGATCAGCCCATCGATCGAAGTACCCTTTCCCGTTCCAAGATTAATCACATCAAATTTTCCATCTAACTGGGACAGCATTATGCGAACGAGGCCTTCAATGACATCATCTATAAAAATGAAATCTCTTACGGGTCGACGATCTAAAACTTCTATAGGATTCTTTTTTGCTTGGATCTGATCATGAATTTTTTTCATAACAGTTCCTTCTTTAAAGGACCCCCCATAAATATTTGAAACCCGAACAACATCCGCAGCTATCGCATTTTCCTTAAAGCACTGTCTTAATTCCTCCTCAGCGAGTGCCTTCGTCTGGCCATACACTGTAATCGGCTTAAGGAGCATGGCTTCAGACAGTGCCGGTGAATTAGAAGCGCCATAGGCCTGCGCTGAGGAAGGAAAAATATGCTGTTTAATGCCCACCCTAGTAGCGCTATTGAAAACTTCTTTAGCAAGTAGTCGGTTTACCTCGTGACATCTTTTGGGATTTTTTTCGCAAATGCCCGCATCACTAATTCCTGCAAGAAGCAAAATAACATCGACTTTGTCCTTGAACCCAGCGTCTTTCACGAGATCTTCGAAGACTTTCTGATGAACTTCGTGATTTAGAAGATCTGCTTGAGTAAAGTGGAAGTTTTCATGAATAACCCCTGATTCTATGGCATCAATACCATACACTTTGCACCCCTGGTGACAGAGGCGAGCAACAAGTCGCGTGCCGATATAACCCGCCGCGCCCGTTACTAGGATATTTCTCGTGGGCTCACTGAAAGTCACGAATATCAGAAACTCTAATTTGATCGTCCTTTGCAATCTTTGATACAGAAGTTCGTCCCAGAACATCATCGAGTCGATCTGCTAAAAGCTCACCGGTTCCGGGCCTCTTAACCCATATGTTGTCACGTGAAAATTTGTCGCCGGGATTGATCTCATCAATGGCCACTACCGACGCGTAGGCGAACTCGATAACGGGCGCCTCTTCTGGCAATATAGATTTTGCACCTCCACAGCTTTCATAAACAGCTTTTGACCCAGCAATTAACTCTTTAAGTTCATAAGGCTCTATCGACATTGACGTATCGGGTCCGGGCCAGGAACGAGATATCGTGAAGTGCTTTTCGATCACAGTCGCTCCTAATGCAACTGCACCCAAGCTCGCATAAATTCCTAGTGAATGATCACTGAGCCCCACAGGGCAATTAAACTCTCTGTCAAGATCTTGCATCGCCCCTAGCCGGACTTGATCGTAAGGTGTTGGATACAGAGATGTGCAATGCATCAAAACAAGGGGGCACCCGCTATCTTGTATTATTTTTACCGATCGGCGAATGCTTTGAAGATCATTCATCCCGGTTGACAATATGATTGGCTTTCCAAACGTCGAGATATGAGTCAATAGGGGCACGTTGTTGCATTCGCCCGATCCGATCTTATATGCAGGTAT
>CAYZLS010000211.1:0-771 GCA_964479355.1 uncultured Wenzhouxiangellaceae bacterium
GTATGGAAGTCTGTCCCTGGTCGGTACCGGGTCGTGGTTTTAAACTTTCGGGAAAAATGTTGTCGCATCGTCAGGTCTGACAGGACTCGCAGCACTTAGCCTGCTATCTTTTGCAGGCCTCTTTTGACTAGGACTTCCACCATTTGCCGCCGGTAGTCACCACTGGCCCGGAAGTCGTCAATGGGCCGGGATTCCATGGCTGCTGCGGCCGCGGCCGCCGAGATAGTGTTGTCGTTCAGGAGCTTCCCACGTAGTATTTCCTCCGCTGAAATTGCCCGCATGGCGAATGGCGCAACTGCACCCATGGCGATGCGTGCTCTGTCCACTTTTCCTTCGCTGATCCTGGCGGTCATGGCGATGCTGACAATTGAAATGGCATCCGCCTTGCGTTTACCCAGCTTGTAATAGAACCATCGTTCATCATCATCCGGCGTGTTGAAGCTGACGCTGGTCAATAACTCATCTTTACACCGTGCGGTCTTGCGCACACCCTGGAAAAAATGCCTTATTGGCATGCTGCGGGTTCCGCGCGCAGCGCTTTGTAATTCAACAGTAGCATCCAGCGCGACCAGTGGAGGAGACACATCGGCAGCAGCCGAGGCATCACAGATATTGCCACCAATAGTGGCAAGATTACGGATCAGTGGTCCGGCAAAACCCACACACATGGGTCGCATCAATCCTTCCACTGCACCGCCCGGACTCCACTCCATCAAGCGGGAAAAAGTGACATTTGCACCCAACCGGATGGAGCCGTTGTCGACCGAAATC
>CAYZLS010000211.1:781-4160 GCA_964479355.1 uncultured Wenzhouxiangellaceae bacterium
CCGAAATCGACTCAAGCGCCTCAAGCCGGGACAAATCGACCACCAGGTCGACTTCCAGCGGAGCACGTTTCATGTTCACCAGAACATTGGTACCACCCACGATTGGCATGATTCTGCCCTCGCCCGAGAGCAGCTCAAGCGCTTCCGGAATATCACGTGCCTGGGTAAATTCGAAATCATTAATCATGATTGCTTCGCCCCGATCAGTGAGGACACTTCCTCAGGTGTGAGCGGCAAACGCGTGACATCAACGTCAACCACCTCTGCCACAGCATTTGCCACTGCGCTCGTTGGTGGTGCAATTGGCGGCTCACCGACACCTTTGGTCCCAAAAGGCCCTTCTGTGGCGGGTTTTTCCACCAGGATGGTTGTCATGGGCGGCATATCTTCTGCGGTCAGCAAAAGATAATCAGCAAAACTCGGATTCTGGATCTTACCGTCAACCTCAACCAGTTCTTCCATCAGGGCCAAGCCCAATCCCATGGCTACACCGCCTTCGATCTGCCCTTCACAACCCATTGGGTTGATGGCTTTGCCCACATCGTGCACAGCAGCGTAACGTGTCGGGGTTACTTCGCTGGTATCAGCGTCTACGGTCAATTCCACCGCGTGAGCACAGTAACTTGGCGCAGGGAAACCACCAATGGGATGCTTCACAGTCGTTTTCGGCGCTTCATCCAGAACCGTCGACACACCGATCATCGGACCACCATGCTTCTTGTGCCGGTTATAGCAAAGCCTGGATAAGGCCACCGAGCGCGACGAATCACCCTGGACCAATATCTTCATATCCTCAATCACGACCTCATCGACAGAGGCTTCGAGATAATCCGCGCCTTCTTTGAGCAATTGTTGCTTGAGGTTTTCTGCTGCCTCGTAAGCTGAGCGCCCGATGGTAAATACCATGCGGCTGCCACCATGACCGTGATCCCAGGGCAAGGTATCTGTATCACCGCGAACCAGTTGGATGGTCTCGACCGGAACGCCAAGACCGGCCGCTGCCATCTGCATGATACTGGTCGTCATTCCGCCGGTGCCCATGTCGACACAGCCGGAAATCAATCTGAAGCTGCCGTCTTCATTTGTTTTGATCAGGGTCTGGGTACCCCAGGTTCCGCTAACCCACCAGAGTGCTGACAGGCCTTTGCCAACGCCAGGTGGCTTGGGTTTATCCCACTCAATCGCATCTGCCGCTTTTTGCAGACATTCCTTTATGCTGACGGAGTCCAGCACCTGTCCTGTACAGGTCTTGTCGCCTTCCTCCCATGCGTTCTTCAACCTGAATGCCAGGCTGTCCATGCCAATGGCACGAGCTACTTTCTCAAGATGTGTTTCAACGGCAAAAGCCATCTGTGGCCCGCCCGGGCAACGAATGGAGCCACATGGAACATTATTTGTGTAAGTCACAACACCGGTGATTTCCAGGTTCGGAATACGATAAGGACCCGTTGCCATCAGGCTACCCAAACCGGCCGTGTTTGGGCCGTAAAGACCATAGGCACCGGTATTGAAAAGCATACGCACACTCTGGGCGACCAGTGTGCCATCCATTTTGACGCCGGTTTTGATCTCTACCTTTGATGGATGGCGAAGCAGTGTCGTCGCCATTTCTTCCTCGCGTGTCAGAGTCATCTGTACCGGCAGTCCGGATTCTTCAGCCAGTAAGACTGCGTAGGGCTCAAGGCAGGGGAATAATTTACCGCCAAATCCGCCACCAATCTGGGTGGGAACAATCCTGATCGAGCTTATCGGGCGCTTCAATGCCTCGGCCAGGTAGCTTCTGAAGACGAAGGGTTTCTGTGTCGTCGTCCACACCGAGATGCGGCCTGTCGGATCCACCATGGCAGTCGAACTGTGGGGCTCAATGGACCCAGCATGTGCTTCCGGTGTTTCATAAACACCTTCGATCAAGACATCTGATTCAGCAAAGCCCTTTTCAAGGTCGCCGTCTGTGACGTTCATCTCATAGCAAAGATTGCCTTTACGTTCTGTTTCCCAGTCAAACTCATAGGCGTTGGCATCTATGTGTACCAGCGGTGCACCTTCCTTGAGGGCTTCTTCCGGATCGAAGACAGCAGGGAGTACCTCATACTCAACTTTCACCAGCGAAGCGGCTTCACGTGCGATATCGGGTGTCTTCGCCGCGACGGCAGCGATCGGCTCGCCGATAAAGCGGACTTTTTCCAATGCGAAAATCCTGTAATCACGGAGTTCATAGCCGAAGTAACCCATCTCGGTTTCGCTACCGGTTACGATGGCCTTGACACCCGGCAGTTTCTCTGCCTCGAAGGTATCCACTGATAGTATTTTCGCGTGTGCATGCGGGCTGCGAACCAGCGCGCCATAGATCATGCGTGGCAGGCGAACATCCTCGGCATACACTGCCCGCCCGGTGACCTTTTCTTCTGCGTCAGTTCGCACCATTCGCGATCCAAGTGCAGCATGATCTGCATTGGGGCTCACCGATATTGCGCTGCCATTGCTAGCTGCTTTTGCTGCATCAAGGATCTTGGTGTAACCCGTGCAACGACAAAGATTGCTCGATATCGCGACCCGAATCTCATGCTCGTCAGGATTTGGGTTTTCATCCAGCAGTCCCTTTAATGACAGCACCATACCCGGAGTGCAGAACCCACACTGGATGCCGCCATTCTCGGCCATTGCCTTCTGTACCGGATGCAGAACACCTTTTTTGGCCAGACCTTCAATGGATGTGACTTGTCGCCCTTCGACCTGCAGCGCCAGCAGCATGCATGAATTCACTGGTTTGCCATCCAACAGCACGGTGCAACTGCCACAATCTCCCGTACCGCAGCCTTCCTTGGTGCCGGTCAAACCAAGGTCGACACGTAAAGCATCCAATAGACGGGTACGCGGGGTGATCTCAATCGATTCAACCTCGCCGTTAAGAGTAAAGTTCAGAGTTTTCTTTTTGATGATCTGGGATATCCGAGGCGGCCAATATTGTCGAATCAACCCTAGATAAAGGGCTATTACAAGTCAATAACAATAGCACAGGCTTTTGTTGCGATTAATATAACACATAGCCAAAACAGATAACCCGAACCCCGTTGAACATGTTATTGCCCGGCTGTCCTATACTGAAGTTGTAAGACAAAAGATTGGAGTCATTTTATGAAAACACTTCAACAAATTTTTGTAGCTTTGTCTGTGCTGGCTTGCGCGCAAGCCTTCGCTTTACCGGTGGAATAGACAGCCACCGACGTGGACGATGACGCAAGCTTGACGCTGCGACTTTTTACCTCAGCAGTGACCGGAGACAGTGTGAGTTTCTGCCAACTGAGGCAGGTCATCGAGGTTAGAAAGGATAAAAGCCCTTTACCATGAAACTGACGAGTACCGAAGCAGTTTTTTGCGT
>CAYZLS010000212.1:0-4160 GCA_964479355.1 uncultured Wenzhouxiangellaceae bacterium
TTTTTCTGAAATATCTTTTAATATCAGAGGTCTCATGGCGCACTCACCCTCAGTCAGGAAACCACGCTGGTGGTCAACAATGGCTTGGGATACCTTCAACAGGGTACGGTTTCGCAGTTCAAGGCTGGATAGTAACCAGCGCGCTTCCTGCAAACGACCACGCAAATACTCCGCATCTTTGCCACCCGATTTGCGCAGCAAGCTGATGTAGTATTTGTTGAGCTTCAAACTTGGGCTGCTGTCGGGGCTAAGCGTGGTGACCCATGCATCACCCTCTTTGCGTGCGTAAACATCCGGCACCAGGTATTCGTCACGGCGATTGTCGTAGCGCCGGCCTGGGCGTGGTTCGAGCGCCCAAATCAATTCCAGTGCCTGTTTTAGATTGGCAGAGCTTGCCCCGGTTTCCCGCAGCATTTCCTGATAGTTGTTGGCTGCAACCAAGTCCAAAAAGTTGCGTGCGAGACGCAGGGCCAGATCATTAGCCGGTGTACCAGCAGGTAAAGCCCGTAGCTGGATCTGGATGCATTCTGCCGTGTTTCGGCTTGCGACACCGACAGGCTCCAGTCTTTGTACTCGGTACAGTACGGCCTTGATTTCACTTTCCTCAACCCGCAGTTCCGATAATAAGCTGTCGCGAATATCAGTGATTTTGTCGGTCAGGAAGCCATCCTCATCCAAAGCATAGACAATGGCAGCGGCAATTACCGTATCCACCTCGCTAAAGTGGGCCAGGCGGATTTGTGCAAGCAGGTGTTCATGCAGGGAAGCAGAACTGGTATCGCTAATCTGGCGTTCGGAAAATTCATCAGACCAGCCAGAATTTTCTGCCCATTGTTCCGTTGCTGTATCCGTTGACCATTGATCAGATTCATATTCGTCGTTGAAATTTTCCTGTTCGCTTTTCTTCGAATCAAATTCAGCTGGTTCACCTGTGGGAGAATTTTCTACTTGATCGTGGTCGGTTTGATCGGTGTTCTCTTCATGATCCAGCAGGGGGTTAGCATCAACCAACCCCTGAATATATTCACGCAACTCTATGCGATTGAGTTGCAACAAGCGGATCGCCTGTTGCAATTGTGGGGCTAGGGCAAGTTTTTGTGTCAGTCTGAGTTGTAGTGATGGATTAGCCATACTGAATTCTGACAATCACGGTTCCTGCAGTACAAGCCTGATCGGGCAGCATTGATTTAAAGCCTGAATTCGCTGCCGAGATAGACTTTGCGAACCTCTTCGTTGGCCAGCAGGGTATTGGTATCGCCTTGTGCCAACACCTGGCCTTCATTAAGGATGTAGGCATGATGACATATCCCCAGCATTTCCCGGACATTGTGATCGGTGATCAGGATACCGATATTCTGGTCGGTCAGGTGTCTGACAATCCCCTGAATTTCTTTGACTGAAATCGGATCAACCCCGGCGAACGGTTCATCTAAAAGGATAAAACGTGGTCTGGCCGCCAATGCCCGCGCGATTTCCACTCTGCGCCGCTCACCTCCTGACAGCACCTGGCCCATTTGGCCGGCAAGATGGGCTACACCGAGTTCTTCCATCAGAGTTTGCGAAGCCTCATTGCGCCCGTTCACATCCAAATCACGACGTAATTCCAGAATTGCCATGATATTGTCGCGCACGCTGAGCTTCCTGAACACGGAGGCTTCCTGTGGCAAGTAGCCCACACCAAGGCTGGAACGAATATTAACCGGCTTGTGGGTAATGTCTACATCATCGACGGATATGCTGCCCTTATCGGTTGGGATCAAACCCACGATCATATAGAAGCACGTTGTTTTGCCAGCACCATTTGGCCCAAGCAAGCCCACCACCTGGCCCGGTTCCACCTCTATGCTTACACCGCGTACGGCCTCTTTTCTGCGGTAGGATTTATGTAGATTTGTCGCCTTGAGCATAACAATGTGCCTTGGTGAAAATGTCCGGACTAGTTGTCCGTATCTGGTTTGGGTGTTGTAGGGTCCATTGCTTCCAACTTGTCTTGATTGTTGTCATTGGCTTTTTTTCTGTTTTTGTCAATCACTTCTGGTTCAAGCTGGATAAAAATTCTGCCATTACCGTTTTCATCGCTGCTACCCTGGAAATGCTGCACGTTAAGGTCATAGGTCAGCATGTCACCGCTAATCTGGTATTGCGGGTGCTTGACATCTGCATTGCCTGTCAGGGTAACAATGCCACTGGCTACCTGGTATTCAATAATACTGGCGGTTGCTTGAACCTGGCCCTGTTCCTCAATCTCTTGCTCAAGGAATGCCGGTTTGCCATGAAATGTAACTGATTTCACCCGCCCTCCGACTTTATTGATCCTGGCTTCATCTGCTGTTATGTGCAACGTTCCCTGGCGGATATCGACATTACCATACAAGGTGGTGATACCGTCACCCAAGAATCCGGCGCTGGATTCGGAATAGACATCAAGGGGATTTTGACGGTCTGATTCCAGCGCTATCACAGGTAAATTGACGAGCAACAAACACAGCACCAAACAGATGCCGGATTGCAGAGAGAAGCGCCGGCTAATTAACTGCATAAGTGGCCCTGACCTTTTGTTTTAAGGTATAGCTATTGTTTTTCATATTCAAATTCATACCGATCGCATTCAACTTGTTAAGACCATCAAACAGACTGACCTCCTGCTCAGTAGCAGCCGTTTGTGGCGTGACATCAATTTTCATATCAGCAGTTTCAAATTCTGCCTGGTTGCCAGATACCGGGTCATGCCACTGCACCTGCACCTGCCCTGATAAGTGAACATATTCCTTGTCTGCAGTCATGATGGCGGTTTGGGCGGTGAGGCCCCAAACTGCACCCTGATCATGCATGCTAATGACTGGCTGTTCAATTGTACCCAGTTTCAGCTCCGGATTATTTCTTAAAACAGGTGCTTGCAGATTGAATGTAGCCTTGCCGTCTTCATCATAAACTTGCAATTCGAAATCACGCAAAACGTAATTCAGTTTTGGATCAAGGTCTGCTATAGGCGAGATCTCATCAACACCCTGTTTGCGGCTGATCCAAAAACTAACCGCTGTGAGCAGTATCAGGCCGATAATTCCACGGCGTATTGTTGCAGTGATCATGTTGCCAGAATTTCATCCATGATGGTCTCGTCTCGACCCTTGGCCGCCATAATCAGATTGCAAATCTCTCTGACTGCACCCTCACCGCCGTTGCGCTGGGTTACCCAATGAACCTGTTGTTTAACGCGGGTTTCAGCATCTGCCACAGATACAGCTAGGCCAACCCGAGAGAGCACCGGCAGGTCGATCCAGTCATCACCGGCAAAACAGACCTGTTGTGCATCGACAGCGGTAAGTTTCAGGAGTTGCATAAAAGCATCCAGCTTGTTTACCTGACCCTGATAGACGTGCTCGATTCCCAGTTGGGCCATTCGATACTTGACCGCTAATGATTTTCTTCCACTGAGTACGGCGATTTCTACACCGCATCGCTGTAGGGCTTTTATGCCCATACCGTCACGGGCATTGAATGCCTGCATCTCATTACCGGCATGATCGAAAAACAGCTTGCCATCGGTCAGTACCCCATCTACATCAAGTATCAGCAGGCGAATAGCCTTGGCGCGCTCCGCCAATGCAGCATCCATAGCAGGCATTCAGATTACCCCTGCCTGTAGTAAGTCATGGAAGTTCAAGACACCCAGTAAATGGGTTGTGTCATCCACCACCAGCAGACCCTGCACCTTATGCTTCTGCAACAATCTGACGGCCTCGGCAGCCAGTGCCGTTGGCTTAATAGTTTTAGCGCCCGGGGTCATCAATTCTCCGATGAGCGTTTGATGGGGGTCAAGCGCCCGTTCCATTGCTCTTCTGAGGTCCCCATCTGTAAAGACCCCCTTAACGTGCATGTCTTGATCGGTGATAACGACCATTCCTAGGCGTTTTTTGCTGATTTCAATAATAGCTTCGGACAAGCTGGCGCTTTCCGGCACGACCGGTATCTCGGCGTCGCTGTGCATAATGTCCCGAATTTGCAGTAACAAACGTCTGCCGAGTTGCCCTGCCGGGTGTGAACGGGCGAAATCTTCTGCTGTAAAGCCCCTTGCTTCCAGCAAGGTAACTGCCAGCGCATCACCCATGACCAGGGCGGCAGTGGTACTGGAAGTGGGTGCCAACCCCAGCGGGCAGGCC
>CAYZLS010000213.1:0-4154 GCA_964479355.1 uncultured Wenzhouxiangellaceae bacterium
AGGCCCAGATACTTGAAGTACACGTCACCTCTGAAGACACCATTATCGCGCACATAGGTCAGGGCCTTGCGGTTCAGATCATCCTCTTCATCAAAGTCAATCACCGGTACCCGCTGGAACCAGGCTTGCAATACCCGCGTGTGTATTTCGTCATCTTCTACAAACAAGTGGTAGCCATCACCCTTTCGTGGCACGGGCAGAATAGAAGTGCCGGTCATCACATATTTGGTTCCCGATTCCAGTTCCACACCACGACCCTCGTACTTCGCCGCCAGGTGATTGCTTATCACAAGGTCAATTTCGTGTGTATCGGTGTCACTGTAGTTACTAAGAACAAAAATAATCCCGTCATAAGCAATGTTGCTATCTGCTTCCAAATCCTTCTTGCCATCCATCGGAAAACGCAAAAAGCCATATTCGCCAAGTGTGCTCTCATCTATCGGTAGTGCTTCCCAGGTTTCCTCGGCGGTATCTGTCTTGCGCAGTACCGCAGAAATTTCTACGCCTTCCGGAATGTCCTTATCGGGCAGGGAAAACACTACATGGTCATTTGCGGCAAACAGAGCTTCGACCACAAAATACTTTTGTGACAATGGTTTTAGTTCAACCATCTCACCAAATGGCTCTGGCAGACTAATGATCTCAGCACGATCACGGGCACTGGTATCTACCATGCTGAAATTGCTATCAATAGATTTCAGCACGCCCGTTTTGTCACCTGGAAGGTTCAGTTGTGCCAGTGCGAAGTCATGCCAGTAGTCACTGAATTTAAACCAGCTCATGTTTTCGTTATTAAAGCCCTGGTCGCGGTAGGTAAGAATTGCACTACTTAACTGGGTCCGTGAACCGGAGTGGACTTTCTTGAAATAGTAATACCAAAACAACGATGCCAGGTGCTGGCGATCAACAAGGGACTTGCCGTGCGCGTTTCTTATGGCCAGCTGAAAACGACTAAACCCTTCTGCGTCTCCGTACAATAAAGGCTTATTGACCCAATTATCGGGTGCGCCGGTTATTAGAGGGGCAAATTGAGGCGGACCTTCTACGTACCACCGCCATGTGTCTGCGTAGCCGGAATTGCTACCAAGTAAAGCGCTGATGCCGGTAGCATAAGGGTGGGCACTCACCATGCGTTGCAGGTGGTGCATGTATTCATGCAAAAACGAATGTTCAGTGTAGTCGTCGACTTCAATCAGGATAAGCAACTGGCCCATGACCCTGGTCGCCTGGGCCCGGACGTTTGAAGCCTTGATTTCCTGCACCAAAAACACCTTTACTGTGCTGGGCGAGTTGACCTGGAACAGACTCTCAAGAATCTGCCCACCCTGCTGGTAAGCCGTAATGATGCGCTGTGTCGTCAAGCTTTGCGTATCTGGCGCATAGATGGTTATGTGTCCGCCTCCAGGCACGTCATGCGGCCAGTAGATGGTTGAGGGGTGAAGGTTATAGGGGAAAAATTCAGCCTCGGTCGCATCCATTAGTTCATACAACGAAGGATCTGCCTCATAGAGCCTCTCATCTGCATGAACAAACTTCACCAACATCAGGCAGGTTATCAGTAAGCCAATGTTTTTCATCATGACGGATCCTCAATTAAACAGCAATTGTGCATCGGTCAAGCGCCAACCAGCTTCAGTATTTTGCAATGAAAAGCTTAATCGATTAAATGGTTTAACTGCGGCAGAATCGGGCCAAATGGCTTTGACCGTAACCGTTGCGTGGTTGTCTTCGGTCTGCGTCGTTATGACCTCCCATCGCGGCTTTTGCTCACCCGCACCAGACATCCCCACGGTCATTGCGACCAAGCGTCCCAGCCCGCGGCGGGCCTTACGTACATCGATCCATAAGGGCTCAGACGCCTTGAACAGGTTCTCCATAGCCGCGTCCGCCTGGTCCAGAATATCCAATTGCTGACGTGTAATATCTGCCGGATCCTCTCCGATGGGGATAGCGTCTGCAATAACCACCTTGGGTGAATCTTCTGGCTCGTCTTTTTGACTTCTGTGGCCAGCCAGGAACCATTCCTCGTTTTTGCGTGAAAGCTCGATCGTGTAGGTATCGATACGTTCATCTCCGTGGCGTGGTTTCGATGTAAAGTGCACATCGGCTTCGCCGTAATCGCCTGCAACCCGTGCGGGCTCTATCCTCCATGACTTTGGATGCCTGGTAATAAAAAAGGTGAACAGGGTACCTGCAGGCATTTCCATATTCCGTGTTTGGCCCACCCAGTAACCAGCGCCAAAGCTGAACTCCATGGTCTTGGGTTGCTTTTCTTCCTTACTCAATCCCCCCGAATACAGACTTTCGGCGGTATCGCTTGCGGCCCTGAAGTAGCGCTCTAGAACGGTTTTGATATCAGCCCCGGGCACCACAGGCCGGATGGTTAAATCTCTGAATGAGGCAATCTGCCATTGCTCAGCCACCTTGACTAGGCCAAATTCTGTCAACCAGGGATAACCGGGAAAGCTTTGCACTTCGAAACCGACCTCGATGCTTGCACTATCAGCCGTGCTTGTTGATGGCTTGATATTCCAGGCGCTGGGGGTTCTGCGTTGAAAAAAATTCACCAAACCCATCGCCCGGCTTGGCTTACCACGTACGGCTTGCCAGAAGCCAACGCCATTGATCAGATCGCTGTGAATTTTCAACCGCTCTGAGGCAGGCTCATTTTTGGCCTCCAGTTGTTTGAGCGTCGTCTGGATATGCTTAATGTACTGGTCCAGTAAGACTTCTGGCTGAGGGGTTTGCGCTGCGAATGTACTACCCGCTACCAGAACTATCAGCAGCGAAAGCAATAATGACACACCGGAAATTCTTAATGGTTTATTCATGATCATTCGTCCCAATACTTAGTGGACCACCAGCTTGTAAGCGGTAAATCTCGATTCAAGACCCGGGTTGTTACTCTTAATTTCAATAAACACCTCCGTCAATCGACTGCCAGGGTTATCAATCGACAACTGCACCGGCTCACCCCTGGCTGCGCCGGAACCCAGGCGTTTGCCGGTCACCGTTTTGACCGTTAGCCGGTACTTGAACTGCTTATCTTCAGGCTTGAAATTTATTGTCAGCGCCGGTCCGTCTTTAGCCAATGTCACTTTGCGGCTGGTTACCCCGCTCGGGGTCGCTGTGGGCATGACCACATTGAAGATATCAATATTATCCCCATCGCCCAGATGGCCGGTGATTGATTCACCAATGGTCAAAGGTATTAGCCCGCCCTGCAGGTCGTCACTGGCTTCAGCCCCTTGGTATTTATCCCCTACCTCGCTAATGCCTATATTGAACAGCGCGTCCTTGTGCACCCGGTCATAATTACTGCTAATGGTAAAGATAAAACCATCTCCACTGGTGTCGCTATAACCCACATGACCATAACTACCCGGCTCTCCACTTAAGCGAACGTACCGGCCCCGGTTCTTTTTGCCTCTCATTTCAAGCAGGGATATGCGGTACTGTGAATAACCCAGTTCCGACTCAACCATGTCATCGCCCTGACGTATCAGACGCCGGGACTGGATCAGCCCCCGCACCACGCCGTATTGCGCCTTTTTGGTATTCACCCGGAAATAAATCTGCTCACCCTTATCGAGATAGCGGGTGAGTGTATAGGTGCCCGGCGTTAAATCCACGGCCGTTTGAGCGCTGCTACCACCTTCCACCGGGTGGATGGCACGCAACCAGGTGGGGTCAGCTTTGTTTTGCGCGGCTTCAATCACGCTTAGCAGGGCATCTTCCAGGGCGGCCGCATCTTTGGCGTCGTAATATTGCCCGCCACCGGCTTCGGCTATAGCCCGCATTTGCGCAGCCTGTTCCTTATCCAGGTCAAAGCCAATGACATGCGTCTCGACATCGATACCCATTTCGCGTAGTTGTTTCGCGACCCTAACAGGGTCCCCACCGCAGGTTTCCTCGCCATCTGATATCAGAATAATCATCTGTTTGGATGAATCGGTGGCAAGCAAGTCTGCCCCGGCCAGTTCCAGGCTCTTGGCAATGGGTGTATAGCCATAAGGGTGCAGGGTCGCTACGCGCTCCCGGATCGAGGCAACCTGGTTGGCTTCGATGGCATTGAGCAATTCCGTGTTCGGGCAGGAATCTTCGGGTGTTTTGGGTACCGTGTTATCAAAACCATAAGCCCTGAAGCCGATCAC
>CAYZLS010000214.1:0-4114 GCA_964479355.1 uncultured Wenzhouxiangellaceae bacterium
TATATTGCTGCCCAGTTCCAGGCTGCTGGCCATACCTTTGCTACTGCGCTTGAGATTGACCCGCTGGTCGCGATCGTGCTGGGCGCCACCATCGTGCTGGCCTATGTCATGCTGGGTGGCTTTTGGGCTGCCAGCATTACCGATAGCATGCAGGGCATATTAATGGCACTGAGCGCCTTGTTGTTACCGCTGATTGCCTTGCATGCCATTGGCGGCCCAGCAGTGCTGATCAGCAGTCTTGTCGTAGACAGCACACAATCAATCAGCCCGTGGACCGGTCAGGAAAGCCTGGCTGCCGGCGTTGGTTTTGTTATCGGTCTGGCTGGAATCGGCCTGGGTTACCCGGGCCAACCCCACGTGGTTAATCGTTTTATGGCAATGGAGGACCGCAATGCCATCCCCACCGCCCGGCTGATCGCCATCGGCTGGGCATTAATTATCTATTCCGGCATGGTATTGCTGGGCTGGTGTGGCCAGATTCTGGCTACAAGCCTAGGCAATGGCGAGCAGGTATTGTTTGTCCTGGCTACCCTGTTATTACCATCGGTACTGGCCGGCATCATGGTATCAGCCATCCTGTCCGCCATCATGTCGACCGCCGACAGTCAGTTGCTAGTGGCCGCAGCCAGTGTCAGCCATGATTTACGTGATGGTAAAACTGCTACACGCGAAAGTCTGAAACACGCACGCTGGGTCGTGTTGTGCATTGGAATAGCTGCTATTGTGCTGGCAATTTTCTCACCGCAAGCCATTTTTAGCCGGGTGTTGTTTGCCTGGCAGGCCCTGGCCGCAGCCTTTGGTCCATTACTCATCATTACGCTCTGGCGCGGACCGGTCCGTCCCGCCTGGCGGATCGCTGCCATGTCAACAGGTTTTGCCTTAACCGTAGTATTAAGCTGGATCACCGACACACCCGGTGACATCGCTGAACGTTATATTCCAATGCTGATGGCTCTGGCCTTGGCCTGGCAAGGAACCCGTGGGACTGTGAGGCCTGTGGAACCCTGAAACCAGAATATTTCAGCTTCACTTGCTTGTAATTTATGTTTATAGTGTTATACTTAACTACAACACTAAGGAATCATCCCGCAAACGAGTGAGATACGAAATGATGAGACTAATATTACCCCATAAATTCCGCATCCCTGATGGTCTAGCCATCCTTGCTGCGTTCTTGCTGCTACTCAGCTCGACCACTGGTAACAACACCAGCCAGGCAGTGTACTCTGCAACTGAGGGTGACACGCCGGTAACAACCACAGATGCCAGCAGCAATCAAGAAAACATCGATGCTGCCACGGTAAGCAAACGCCGTGGCCTTAATCTTGGTTTTCTGCTGTTCCGACGCGGATAAACGAAGTTAGTATGAGTTCCCGGTGGAATGACAGCCAGCCCATTTACTGGCAATTGCGGGAACGCACCATCGCCATGATCCTGGATGGAACCCTGGCCGAAGGCGATGCCCTGCCCTCGGTTCGGGCTGTGGCATCAGACTTTCAACTCAACCCGATCACGGTGTCAAAGTCCTACCAGACACTGGTAGACGATGACTTGGTGGAAAAGCGCCGCGGCCTGGGTATGTTTGTGTGTGCAGGTTCACAGCAAAAACTGATCGACAGTGAACGGCAAAAATTTCTAAATGAAGAATGGCCTGCCATGGTCAAGCGCATTCAGCACTTGGGTCTAGACATCAACAGTCTGCTTCAACCCGCTGCCAAAACTGTAGAATAAAGAGGATAAATCCTGATGAATTTCGTCATTGAAGCGCAGAGTCTGACCAAGCGCTACAAAAATACCATCGCTGTAAATCAGATTTACCTACTAATCCCCGTAGGCCGGATCGTTGGATTGATCGGCCCTAACGGTGCCGGAAAAACCAGTGCACTCAAAGCCATACTCGGTCTTGCCACCTATGATGGCCAGCTAAGCGTGTTGGGTAAAGACCCTTCCAGGAACAGAGCGGCAGAGATGCCTTCTGAAAACGCGGTCAGCGCTGTGATCGAGCGCTTGTAAGCCCGTCTCGGCACAGACGCTGTCAAGGGGTTTAAAGGCCGGGAGGATCAGTTTAAAGGCCGGGAGGATCACCATCCGGAATACAGCTGGTCATTGCACGAACTGGAGGAAACGGCTACCTGCACCGCGTTGCCACACCGACCCACCTGGTTATTGCCCAAGCCACAACTCTGCCAGATCGACAGCTATCGTATCCTAGCGGGGCCAGGGCGAATCGAATCTGGCTGGTGGGATGGCGAGGACCACCGCCGGGATTATTACATTGTGCGGGATACAATCGGCAGCAGACTGTGGGCTTTTCACGAATACAAACCCAGCCCCGGCTGGTATCTGCATGGTTTATTTGCGTAGCAGCAATCCCGATCTCTCCCGATTCAACGGTTGAATAAACCGAAGTTTTAGTTCAACCTGAGCTCTTATGAACGTACTGGGCAAACTGTTTTTGAAAGGTCTGGCGGTGATTATCCCCATCGCGCTGACACTGGCCATTTTGTGGTGGGTGGCGGCAGGTGCAGAACGCCTGTTGGGTTCGATCATCAAGTTCACCCTACCCATCGGCTGGTATGTGCCTGGCATGGGGCTGGTCTCCGGGCTTGCTCTGATTACCCTGGTCGGTTTGCTGTCCCATATTCTTATATTCCAGAAACTATTCAACCTGGGCGAAGCATTTTTCAACCGACTGCCACTGGCCAAGACCATTTACACGGCAATCAAGGATTTTGTCGGCTATTTAAACCCGGATAAGGACAGCGAACTGGGCAAGGTTGTAATGGTGCAATTACCCGGCCAGTCATTTCAATTGATCGGCTTTGTTACCCGCGAACAATTTGACGACCTACCGTTTACCCCAACGGCAGATGATCCAGTAGCCGTCTACATGCCGATGAGTTACCAGATCGGCGGTTACACATTATTTCTGCCCCGCAATGCTCTGACACCACTGGACATGCCCTTTGAACAAGCCATGCGGTTGGTGCTGACAGGGGCGGTGAAGAAAACAACAACGGGGTCGGACTAAAAGTCGTTATTCATTAAGCTGCAAAGCAGCCAGCAAACCCTGTAGCACCAGATCCGGTACCACCCGATCAAATACAGCCGTACCATCAAACAACGATGCGAACCCTCCGGTGGCAATCACTCTGGGCTGCTGGCCGGAAAATTCTTCCTGGCTAATGTGCTGCATGATTTCCCGCAGCGCACCGAGGTGGCCGTAATACAGACCGGACTGGATACTCTCGGTGGTGGTACGGCCCAAGCAGATATCCATCGGGGTGATTTCGACCGACCCCAGCTTCGAAGTACCACTTTCCAGCGCCTGCATGGACATTCTTAAGCCCGGTAGGATAACCCCACCACGATAGGCGCGTTCTTTACCGATGACACACAGGGTAGTGGCGGTACCCAAATCCACGATAATCAGATTCTCATTGGGATACAGCCTGACGCCGGCCATGGCGTTGGCAATGCGGTCCGTGCCAACTTCCAGCGGATTGCGGTATTGAATTTTCAGCCTAGTTTTGACCCCCGCCTGTAAAATGAACGGGCGGATATCAAAATATTTTTGACAAGTGGCAGAAATTGCATACACCATCTCAGGTACCACGCTACACAGGGCGATGCGGGTAATTTTAGCCGGATCCAGATCATTTTCCCTTAATAAAGAACGAAAAAATAATCCGTATTCATCCGAAGACGAACCCATTTTCGAGGACTTACGAAAAGTCAGTAAGGCATCACCGCCAACATAAACGCCGCCATAAATATGGCTGTTACCTACATCCAGACAGAGTTTCATGAAACACCCTCCACCAGCCGGGTTAATTCTTTGGCCAGCGCTGAGCCATCGCCGCAATAAACCGCTTCTTCTGCGGTGGTGTGCACATTAAATGAGTGCTTTCCTGAGCTGATATCCGCCAGATCATTGTGCACAACGGCATCAACAACCGCAGTCTCAAACTGTTTACGCACTGCCGTAAAACATTGTTTTTGATCTTGTGCATGGGTCAACTTAAAACCAACCACGCACACATCAGGATTGCAGGACCAGGTTTTCAACTGCTCCAGCAACTTGGGATTAGGTTCAAGACGAAGCGATAGTTCA
>CAYZLS010000215.1:0-4113 GCA_964479355.1 uncultured Wenzhouxiangellaceae bacterium
TGGTGCCCGGGGCCGGAATCGAACCGGCACGGTATTCCTACCGAGGGATTTTAAGTCCCTTGCGTCTACCAATTTCGCCACCCGGGCACTGTGCAGTGCGGATTGTACCTGCATTGGTGTCGCAGGGTTAGGACACTATTGCAATAAATTGCTTAAAGAATGCTTTTGCCCATGGCACTTGTAATCAATTTTACCGTGCGTTCGGCGCTGACGTTGCCCTGATCCAGAAAGGGGTTTAATTCAACTACATCCATTGAAGTCATGTGGCCAGTGTCGGCGCAATATTCCAGCAGCAAATGGGCTTCGCGAAAGCGTACCCCGCTAGGCACCACGTACCTGAGCCTGGAATTACGGAGGGATCACAACCATCGACATCAAAACTGACGTGAAAGCTGCCGGTATTGTCGGTGACGATTTCCATGGCCTTGCGGGCCACTTTAGCCATGCTCTGTTCATCAATATCCCGCATGGTAAAGACGTGGATGCCGGATTCGTGGATTATGTCCCGCTCCCCCGCGTCAATATCGCGAATACCGATTAATGCTACCTTGTCCGGGTTAAGTTTGGGTGTGAAACCCAGTATGCTGGCCAGTTCCGGGTCACCGCGGCCCAAAAGGTGAGCCAGTGGCATGCCGTGGATATTACCGCTGGGTGATGATACCCCGGGAATGTTCATATCGCCGTGGGCATCAAACCAGATCAGCCCCAGGTCTTGTGCGTATGCACGAAAATAGGCGGCAGCACCCGACACGCTGCCCATGGCAATTGAGTGGTCGCCGCCGAGGATCAAGGGAAATTCACCCATTTCCAGAATATCCCGGACGCGCCCGCCGAGTTGAGTGCACACACTTAAGATCTCGGGTTTGAAACGTGCCTTGCTGTCCTCAGCAGAATGCATCACGACGAATACAAAAAAGGCATTACCGCAGGGTAGGGCGCTTATCTCCTGTACTGCCATTCCAGGCTGATGCGGCGCCCGGCGCCCGGGAAATAACGATAATTACCAAAGGCAAAGTCTGCCCGCTCCGCGTAGCGTTTATTCAGCACGTTGGTTAAACGCAAAGATAAAGTATGCCTGCTTGCGGCGAATGCCATCCGGGCGCGGAGGTTTAACAAGCTGTGACCTGAATATCGGTGGTTATTGGCGGCATCAATAAAATAACTACCCTGATATACCCATTCAGCTTCGACCGTCCGTCCAGCTTTGGCTTGCCAGTGCAGGCGTAGTGCACCAAGCCAGGGTGGCGCGGTGTCAACCTCATTGCCTTTGCGGATGATTTCCCCACGACCCACATTCCGATTAAAGTCGTATTCGTGTTGTGCCCATGACAGGTTGGCGTTGATGCCTATATTTTGCGTCGCTTGCCAGTGGAGCAGGGCTTCGATACCCACATGATGGGTTTTGCCATCGCTTATATTGAAACCATTGGCATCACGAAAAATAAAATTTCTTTTACGCATGGCATAGGCTGCGATCTCATAACGCCAGGTATCTGTACTCCCTTTGAGGCCAAATTCTAATGAATCCAGTGTTTCTGCATCCAGATCAGCCACATTTTGCCCACTTTGCAGGCGGTAGAGCTCAGTCGCTTGCGGTGCGCGATAGCCTCGTGCAGCCCGCAGATAAAGCAGTTGCCGCTTATTGAGCTGCAAGTTAAGGCCCAGTTCCGGTGAAAGATTGGTGAACCGGTCCTTGCGATCAGCCGGTCGGGTATACAGACAACCACCAAAACCACATACCGATCCGTCATCGCGGGTATTGCCATCCAATGTCTGATTGTCGTAGTCGTAGGCAAAGTGCTCTAAACGCAGACCCGCTGTTATTTCCAGATCAGGCCGTAAATTACGCTGCCATTGCGTCCAGGCAGCAATGCTTGAGGCCTGGACTTCATAGTTATAATGCAGTCCCTGGGGGCGGGTTTCACGCAGAAAATCAGAGCCCGTAGTAAGTGCGGTTTCCTGGAACTCAGTTAACCCCCCATTAGCCCATTCCAAGTCGATACCCGCAGCTAAACTGGCATTATTACGCCAGCTGAATAACAGCCCAACAGAATCCTGTCCATTTTCCTCCAACGGGGTACCCGGCAGGAAATGTTGCAGAAAATCCATCTCGCTGCTACGCAAGTAGGGGGTTAGTTCCAGCTCATGGCCTGCTCTGGTCTGCCAGTTCCAGCGACTGGATAAACGTGTGGCCCAGGCCTCTCTAAAAGCCTCTGGATTGAGATTATTTGTCCTTAATCCATTGTTTTTGTATGAGTTTTTACCAAGAATGAAACCCGCAGTGTCCTGATCCAGGTAAACATAGGCAAAACTGGTGCGGCCTGAAGCGCTGCCGACTGCATGTGAAACCTGAAAATTTATCAGGCCATGCTTAGAGTGTTCATCGTCTCTGAAACTATCTGCATCAGTATAGTTAGCCTGCAGCGCAGCCTGTTTGCCGGACCAGGCAAAGCGTCCGCGGTAATAGTCGTCAGTTGCCGCTTCCAGCGCATACTCGGCATATGGCTCGATTGCCGGACCTGGTGTTAATACATTTATAGCGCCGTGTAGCGCATTTGATCCGTAAGTTACGGTTCCAGGCCCACGTAACACGTCAATTTGTCGCGCCTGTTCGATATTGGTCTCAAAAAGCTGATTAACGTTACAAAATCCGGCTGGCCGGGTGGGAATGTCATCTTCCAGCAGCATAAAGGCGCCACAAGCGCCTGGACCGGTTAACACGGGTGAGCGAATTGCAGTCAGATGCTCCTGGCCTGAACCGCGTGAGATCCAGGCGCCGGGTATTTGGTTAAAAACCTCATTGGGGTGTTTGGGAGCTGTTTGTGCCAATTCATCTCGCTGGATTGAATTGAGACTACTTTTCGTTGCGTAAACAAGTGTAGAACGCTGTGAGAGAACCTTGAGGGTGGGCAGAGGTTTAAATTCCGAAGGCGGTGTGTCAACAACTGACGTGATTTGCAGTAGTGCGGATAGGAACAAGCTTGAAAACATCGCTGCATAGTAACTTAGGCAGGAGTTATTGCAACTTTGACGGTGCGACAGCCGTTGTTGCTAGCTTATGGTTTCAATATAGATTAGTAATTAAATGTAAACTATACCTGCTTGAATATAAAGATTAATCCACTCTTTATTTCTTATAGGCAGTAACTATAATGGGTATTCGGGTTTGATGAGTTGCTGGTTTTTGTCCCCGACGAACAGGCTAATAGGTACTACAACCAGTTAGTCATTCTCACAGCCCGTTCCTCAATCTCATATGCGTATAATTGACTTCTATTTAACATAATATACATTATACGCATATGCAAGTATCGACAGGATCCCGTTTGGGCGTGACATCCAGTAGCCCTATTCATCTCTCACGGTGAATTTGTGCTGCATACACACTAGCAGACGACGGTAGTCATTTTTATTTTGCTGGTTCGCCAACAAAACCAACCGGTGCGTTTTACTTCCAATGACTACGGCTAACACCGACAGTGGTTGTATTAACCAGTGCTGGTTTCTAAGCTTGCCGTGACTTGAAGAAAGTCCATTTTCAATCAAGCTAATGTTTCCGGCCGGATAAAGGACGAGTGCAGATGTCCTTCTTTGATGGGTAAAGGCTAGTTTCCGGGCGATATACGGGCAAAATGCAAGCAAGCAGCAAGCCGGTACCAACATGATCACCGGGTGTGGGCTCAGGATTGCAGCCAATATCAGCAGCACTGCAAACGCACGATAAACGCCCGTAAAGTCCCCGGGCTTAGCTACTTTTAAAGTTATTGGCTGATTATGTACCACTTTTGATAGCATCTATCAGTGTTAGCAAGCTTTCATCGGCGGGTAAATTCCGTCCAGAAATCCAGTCGAAGAGCGTTGTGTCTTCGGCTTCTAGCAGTTCCTCGAATTGTGGCCAGGCACCCGCGATCAAAGTAGTTTGCTGTTGTAACAAAAACCTTTCAAAAAGCACGTCCAGCTCTTTCATGCCACGGCGGCTTTTCCAGCGTACCCTTTTTAGCCTGCCCTCCCCTTTATTCACGCCAGATTGCCATCAGAAGTCCCTCAATGTCAGAAACCCCTCCCTTCCAACAACATTTTCTTGGTTTCAGCTATTGCCTTACCCGGATTCAG
>CAYZLS010000216.1:0-4096 GCA_964479355.1 uncultured Wenzhouxiangellaceae bacterium
CATGAAGACGGCCGTGGATAAGGTGGGGCGCGGCAAGCAGCGCCAAGTCAATGCGTGTTTTCGCGCCATGGTCAGTCACTTTATGTTCGAGTCAGACTTTTGCAACCCGACGGCCGGTTGGGAGAAGGGTCAGATCGAGATTGAACAGCTATTCATATCAGGTCTTCAGCCGGATCACCACGAAATTTGATCCTGTTTGAGTGTTAATGACTGAAATCTACCTGGGTGACATAGTGCGTTAATTTTGCGTGTATGAGTACTGCGCTCATTTGCACTGTCCTGCAATTGAGCGCATCGGACGTCCTAGTAGTTCGTTGATTAATACCAATAATAGTCTCGGCATTTCGGACTGAAAATCCATATGTCCGTGCTTTGGTTCTTCCGCTGGTAACAATGGTTTTGATTCCCCATTAGGATCATATTAATCTTATCTTATTGATATATTTATTTATATATTTGATCAAATGGATTAGGTAGCACCATTAATAGCACCAAAAGAGATTTGCAATTTGTTAACTAGAGAACCTGATCTGCCTTTTTTGGATAATACCTTTAAAGTTCATATGAATCGATGAGAGGTATCTTCCTTTGCTCTTAACTGGAAAGCAACAACGATGACCAACAGGCCGACCGACTTGCCCAGTAGGTCTGCCGCTCTGAGCATGACCTGTTGTTGTCAGTAATGCTTAAGCTGTGCCCACGGACCGTATAACGGCGTTGGCAAGGTAAGCCGATAATCGAATACCGGCCCCATATCTCACCGCCTTCGACTGACTCGAGCAGGTAAGAATCGGCACCTTCAGCCAGCTTCAGGTAAACCGATAATGGCGTATCTAGATCTGCCAGCACGGATCTGTACACCGGAATGCGGTTGTAGCCTGCAGCACACAGTTGTTCAAATCGTTCTTAGTTCACATGATCCTCAAATACGGGCTAAAAAACCGATTTTAACCTGATTCAGGATGCGGATAGGCGGATTGTGAAGACGACACCTTTCCCGTCTGCCAGATTGCGTGCATTAACCATGCCACCATGCGCCTCGGCAACCAGGCGAACGATGTACAACCCGAGCCCTAGGTGTCGACCGCGGCCCTGTTTCTCACGCATTGATACCAGTGAATCGAACAATTGTTCGGGCAACACATCCGGCAGCTGGGTGCCACTGTTGGTGACAGAAATCAGGCAGGCTCCGGCCTCAGTTTGCAATGCAATATCAATAGGGCAGTCCAGCGCGCTTAAGGTGACTGCGTTATCCACCAGTTTATCCAGCGCCTGGGCGAGCAACTCCGGTGCACAACGCAACTCACACTCAGTAGCCGGCAAACACAAATTGATCTTGCGCTCAGGATGCACTGAGCGATAAGCGGCAACACAATGGCCCAGCATTGCACCCAGGTTAATGCACTCCCACTCTTGTGCCCTGATAGCGCCTTCAAGTTGTTGTGCCTCACTCATCGCCGCTACGATAGCGGCCTGGCGGTCCACTCCTTCGCGCGCACGCAACAGGTATTGTTGTGCCTGTGAATCCAGCTCCTGGCTGGCCAGGTTGTCCAATGAAGAGCGCGTAATCGCCAGCGGTGTTTTGAGTTCGTGAGACAGGCGTCCGGCCAGTTTTTGCAGGTAACGTGTATATTCCGCCACTGCACGCAACAGCTTTTCGGTATTGCGTGCCAGTTCTCCCAACTCGTCACGGGTACCGGTCACGGGCAACTTCGGTGCACAGCCCGTATCATCCATTGCATAGCTGACTGCAGCACTCAACTTTTGCACCCTCCGGGAAAGCCGCGTGGCAAACAACCACAGGCCAGCACCCAGCACGACCACCAGTAACAAGGCAATAAACGATAGGCGGCCCAGTGCACGGTTGGTCAATAACAACAGGCCTTCGGAACTTGTTTCCAGCACCATTGCACCGAGTAAATTACCCTGCAAAACCACCGGTACCGCCACCCGGTTAAATACCGCAGCGCTTTCTGCGTCCCGGCTCCAGAGTTTTCCATCAGTCCCCGTAAGTGCGGTTTGCACGGCTATCGATTGCAGACGAACAGGCCAGTCCGGCTGGTTATTGCGCAATTGCATGCGTGAATCTGCCACCGCCTGGTAAATCATCCGCTGCACCCAGGTCAGGTCGCTTTCACCAGCAGTTTGGTTTGGCCCGGAATCTGCCATGACCCAGCCAGCAGATTGCACCAACCAGGCCCGGGATTTATCTGGCACTACCCTGGCCAGCCATTGCGCCATCCCTGCATCCCGGCTAGGCAATTCCAGCCACTGCTCCGGCGTCCTACCCTGCAAAGTGCCGGCAAAATGTTCGCCCGACCCGACCCGCTCGCCAACAGCGGGTGCAATCACACCCACGCTTAGACGCTCCACATCCTCGGGAAGAACAAGCTCAAGCTGGTAACCATCAGCTGTATCCACCCAGGCAGCTTGCAGGCGGTTGCCGGTAGCTGCCAGCGAGCTTACCGTCAATGGCCCCGGAGCCTCGGTTGCGATCATGAAGCCGCGCTGGGCGCGCCGGGTTTGCAAGTACAGCATTACGCCCGCTCTTTGTTCCACCTGCGCTATGCCGGTGTTGAACGTGGTTGCCCGTACAGCACCGGGGTTGGTGACCTTTAATGCTAGGTAAAAATGCGAGCCGTGACGCCCTGCCAGCACATTCAGTTTTAGGCCTGCGCCGGCAGTTTTAACTTCCCCGGCTTCAAATTCGAGACTTTGACTGGGCTCCGGCCAATCGGTCAGATAGCCGTCAAGGATTGGTTCCGTAATTAATTGCCGCAACGGCAAAACCTGACCACGGGCTTGCTCGAGTTCAAGCTGATAAGCCTTCGGCAGTGCCAGTGCCAGTGTTTTTGCGGAAGCCAGCAGTGCATCTTCCTCGCCCTCGCGCAAAAAATTCTCCAACTCCTGCACCAGCCTCCAGCCCGAATAAGGCAATAACAATGTCACCAGGGACAGGGCCAAAAGCTGGTTGCGAAGTTGCATTCAGCTTGCCGGCACGCGACTGCTCTGATTGTTCCACCTGTAGCCGGCACCGTAGACCGTATCGAGTTGTGTAAACGATGGGTCGATCAGTCTGAACTTGCGACGGATGCGTTTGACATGGCTGGTAATGGTCTGATTATCGACCAGGATGTTGGCATCATCCATCAATTGCTGACGTGAACGGACATACCCGGGGTGGCGCACCAGTGAATGGACGATCCACAGTTCGGTAACTGTCAGCGACACCGCTTGTGCTGCCCACTGCACCTCCATGCGCTCGGCCGATAAGCGCAAATCACCACGTTCCAGCCAACTGCCGAGCGTTTGCTCGCCGGACAGCATCTCAACCCGACGAAACAAGGCCACAATTCTGGCCATCAGGTGCGGCAAACTGATGTCTTTGGTCAGGTAATCATCAGCCCCTAATCTGAGACCGGAAATAACATCCAGATCGGAATCGCGGGCAGTTAAGAACACGATGGGTAACACCCGCGACATGGATCTGAGTTCCCTGCACAGTTCAAAACCGCCCTCAACATCATCACCCAGGCCAACATCGATGATCACCAGGTCAGGTAAACGGCGGCGAAAGGCATCCAGTGCAATGCGGCGTTCACCATAGCCAGTGACTTGGTATCCCTGACGGCGCAGTGCGTCTTCATAGTTGTACCGAATGGCTGCTTCGTCCTCAACAATAGCGATTCGTCGCGGCATATCAATCCTCAGTCATACCCGGTGGACCTAAAAGTCCACCCTACGCGACTATCTTAAAGCCTCATGGCACATGCATGCACCCGATAGACTCCTAACGCCATAATTTTGCCTCATTCAGGACCATTGCCATGCGCATTCGATCACTGCCATGGCATTTGCCTGGGTTCAAATAAGGGGCAACGACAAAACCCGGAATCAGATCATGCCCAATCACACCAACATCAAACCTGCCCTGGATCACCCCCATAGACCATCCATCCGTGACCAACTGGAGCAACAGGCAACGATGCAATGCCCGGAAATCGTCAGTCACCTGGCGCAGCGGCAAAAACCATCCAAGCGTCGCAAAGAAAATGCAAAACGCATAAACGCGGGACGCAAAAACGCGGAACGCGAA
>CAYZLS010000217.1:0-1680 GCA_964479355.1 uncultured Wenzhouxiangellaceae bacterium
TAGGGGGGCTGCGACAACTGGGTGCAGAAGTATCGATGGTTAACGGCAATATTGAGGCCAGTGCGAAGTGTTTGAAAGCGGCCAACATCATATTTGATACAGTGACCGTTACCGGTACAGAAAACATCATGATGGCCGCGACACTGGCCAAAGGAATCAGTGTGCTTGAGAACGCCGCGCAGGAACCGGAGGTCATTGACCTGGCTAATTTCCTGACTGCCATGGGTGCAAAAATCAGCGGAGCAGGTACCAATACTATAATAATAGAAGGTGTAGAAAGCCTGCATGGTGCTGAGCACTGTGTGCTCCCGGACCGAGTTGAAACCGGTACTTACTTGGTGGCGGGTGCAATAACCAGCGGGCAGGTGCGAGTTACCCGGACACGGCCAGGTGATCTGGATTCTGTTATTGAGAAGCTTCGTGAAGCGGGCGCACAAATTGAAGTAGGTGACGACTGGATTGACCTGAATATGAGCGGTCGAAGACCAAGAGCTGTAGATATTACAACCGCACCCTATCCTGGGTTTGCCACTGACATGCAAGCCCAGTTCATGGCGTTAAATACGATTGCCGATGGTACTGCAATTGTTACCGAGACGATTTTTGAGAACCGCTTTATGCATGTGCAGGAGTTAATGAGACTCGGTGCAGATATTACTGTGAAAGGCAATTCAGCCATTATCAAGGGCTGCTCTGGTTTGAACGGAGCACCGATCATGGCGACTGATTTGCGTGCATCGGCCGGATTGGTGCTGGCCGGCCTAGTCGCCAGTGGAACCACTCTGATTAGTGAGGTACATCACATTGAACGGGGGTATGAAAATATCGAAGAAAAACTCGGCCAGTTGGGCGCCAGGATTTGGCGCACAGTGGTCAGTGGAGTGTCAACCGCATAACGTAGGAATCAGAGCTGCCTCATCCTGAATGTGCAATCGTGCTGCATTTGCAAAGCACTCACCAGGACACGGTTTTGGTACATAACCCGGTCGTTTTCAAGACCCACTTCGTGCTTGCAAAACAATGCTGCAGTTGCCACTAGCAGCTTGTGTTCCAATGGTGCCAACCTGGCTTTAAGTGACCCTGCATCATCATCAGGCAAAACCGGCAGCCTGACTTGTGTGATGACCGGCCCGGCATCCAGGCCGGCATTAACAAAATGTATGCTGGCGCCGAATTCATGGTCGCCGGCGTGCAGAACCCGGTTGTAGGTATCCAGCCCTTTGTAAGCCGGTAACAACGATGGGTGCAGGTTGATTAGTTGACCACGAAACTGACGGGTAAACTCTGTTCCCAGGATACGCATATAACCGGCTAGGACTATCAACTGCGGGCGGGCTTGCCGCAGCACGTCTGCAACGGCTGCATCGTGGTCATTGCGCGCCTCAAAAGCTGATTCACTGATTACACTGACTGGTAAAGCTGCTGCGGTCGCGTAGTTGATGCCGGGCGCTTTTTCACGGTTGGATATCACCGCGACGAGCTGCATGTCGAGCACACCCGAATCAATTGCGTCAATCAGTGCTTTTAAATTGGTGCCGCCGCCGGAAATAAGTACCGCAGCTTTCATGTGCGGGTGTAGCTGAGCAATGGCCCTGATTCGGTTTGCTCAACAACCTTGCCAATATGATACACAGGCTCATCACAGGCTGTCAGTGTCTTGCAAATCGGTTCTTCCAGGTC
>CAYZLS010000217.1:1690-4095 GCA_964479355.1 uncultured Wenzhouxiangellaceae bacterium
TTAAATCTTTTTTTGAAATTATAAAAGCCATGCCGATACCACAATTAAATGTACGGAGCATTTCCTGCTCACTGATCTGCCCACGTGTTTGCAGCCAGTCGAATACAGCTGGCGGCTTCCAGGCTGACAGATCAATTTCAAGTCTAAGGCCAGGTGGAATAACGCGGATTATATTTTCGCTGATGCCTCCGCCGGTAATGTGCGCGAGGCCATCCAGTGGGTACTGAGTCATCAGCGATAGCATGGTTTCCACATATATCCTAGTTGGTTTCAGCAATGCTGTTCCCAAGGTGTCTCCATCAAAAGGCATCTCGGGGTCATCCCCTGAATGCTCCAGCACTTTGCGAATCAATGAATAACCATTAGAGTGCGGGCCCGAAGACTGTAGGCCCAGTACAATATGTCCGGCTTTAATGCGGCTGCCATCGATCAACTTTGACCGCTCCACCACACCCACAGTGAATCCTGCTAGGTCGTACTCGTCCCGCTGGTACAGGTCGGGCATTTCGGCAGTTTCCCCGCCTATTAATGCACAGTTGGCCAGACGGCAACCACTGGCGATGCCTTCGATCACCGCCTGGGCATGTTCAATTTGCAACTTACCGGTGGCATAATAATCAAGAAAAAACAACGGCTCTGCGCCGCAGGTCAAAATGTCGTTAACACACATCGCAACCAGGTCAATACCAATGGTATCGTGACATCCAAGCTGTCTGGCCAGTAACAGTTTGGTGCCTACACCGTCTGTTCCAGACACTAGCAAAGGCTTCTTATAACGCCCGGTATCGAGTTGGAACAGGCCACCAAAACCGCCCAGACCTGTTAACACACCGTCGCGATGGGTGGACTTGACGGCAGGCTTGATGCGTTCAACCAACTCGTTTCCGGCATCAATATTAACGCCGGCTTCAAGGTAGGTACATCCTGAAGGTTTTTTACTTGTGATAGTCAAATACGGGTCCGTTAATTCATGTGAGTGTGCAGCGACCTATGGTATCGTATTTACAGCTTTTGGAAAGCCGAAATACTGCTATTTTACCCGCGGATGCATATGAAAAAATTACGATTGACAATAACTCTCCTACTCCTCATTGCTAATGGAGCGGCAGCGCAGGAAGGCCTGTATGCAGGTGAAGTGCTGATATCAGGCCAAAGCGAGCATGAGCGAAATGCAGCCATTCCGGTGGCCCTGATCCAGGTTTTGCAAAAATTAACGGGTCAGCGCGAGTTACCGGTCTCGCCGGAATTTGATCAAGCGCTTGGAAATGCTGACCAGATGTTGCGTTCTTTTCGCTACCGGAATGTGAACCGCACCGGTTCCGACGGTGTTGCTGTAGAGGGGTTACGCCTGGTTGCCCGTTTCATTCAGTCGGAAGTTGATACGCTTGTACAGCAACTGGGATTACCCCGCTGGCAGCAACAGCGACCAGGGGTACAGGTTTGGGTGGTGATTGATGATGGCAGCACTCGCAAGCTCAATCCAGTTGAATTTGCCTATGCTTGGGAGGCCATCCAGGACATTGCCAATTCACGGGGTTTGTCCGTCAGTTGGCCGAAACTGGACGAGGAGAAAGAACAGTTAATGGATCTGAGCCTGATCTGGGGTGGCTTTACTGATTATCTGATCGGACGGGGAGCGCCTGCCGATGGTGTGGTTATCGTTGCAGCCAGACGTGAAGGAGCACAATGGTTATTGCGCTGGAATATGACTGCCGGTGAACAACGCTGGCATTGGCGGAATATAGATCGGGAGTTGAAGTTTGCATTGCTTGAAGGTATCCACCAAATGACCAACCAGCTTGCGTCAGCCAATGCCATTGCTGCTTCAGAGCAAAGACAGTGGACTGCTATGGTATCAGTGAGCGCCCTCAGTAGTGTCCGCGACTATGTGCGTTGTTTTGAGTTTTTGCAAAACCTGAGTCTTGTTACCTCTGTGGGCATACTGGGTGCAGAACCAGGACGGGTACATTTCAACCTGCAACTCAATGCCTCGCCGGAGTACCTCAATGCTGCGGTCAGTCGTAGCCTGTTATTAATAGCATCTGCTTCCAGCACGGATTTTGAATATGAATTCTCGCACTGATCGTAGTTGGCTCATACTGGTGTTTTTGGCTGGTGCAGGCTGGTTAGTTTTTTTGTTGGCACCGGTCATCACGCCTTTTGCCTTGTCTGCCGGTCTCGCTTACCTGGGTGACCCATTGGTTGATCGTCTGGAGCAGACGGCAGTGTGGCGCTGGAAGCTGGGCAGGGCCCTGGCTGTCAGCATCGTTTTTGTTCTCATACTGACGTTGCTGAGCAGCATCTTGTTGATCCTTATTCCATTATTGGTTGAACAGATTCGCTTGCTCATTGAGCGGTTGCCACAATGGATTGAATGGTTCACTGCAACCGCATTCCCCTGGTTA
>CAYZLS010000218.1:0-4069 GCA_964479355.1 uncultured Wenzhouxiangellaceae bacterium
CGTCTTCCATCGCGTGGTCCATTTCAACGTGCTTGGCAATGAAAACCAGCAGGGTCAGGCCGACTGCTGACACCATCCAGGGTTCCCAACCAATGGAATGGTGTATTGTGAACAGGACTACCATCAGGCCGAGCACCAGCAAAGACTGGTTCCAGAGCTTACGATCCTTGTATTCGACTTTTTCGTGGAATTCCCCTTGTGGTTCCACTGCAAACTGCTTGCGGAACAAAAAACGCAGTATGAATAATACGGTTATCCAGGCAAAAAATGTCATCCCGCCCATGTGGAACAAGAAGGTATTGAAGGCGATACCTTTGGCCGAGCCAATCATCAGGTTGGGTGGGTCGCCGACTAGGGTGGCGACACCACCGGTGTCTGAGAGCAGGGCAGCGGCAAGCAAAAATGGAATGGGTGTGACTTTCATGGCGCGTGCAATGAGGATGATCAACGGACCAAATATAACCACCGTGGTGACGTTATCCAATAACAAAGACAGCACGGTTATAGCGGTTCCGAGCAATGCCATTAATACGAATTGCCGGCCCTTGCTGATCCTGGCTATGTAAATGGCCATTGCATCAAAGCCGCCGGTAGGAATCATGATCGAGACAATGGCCATCATGCAGCCCAGCAGGAAGACCACGTTCCAGTCGATGGCCCTGACCGCAAGGTGCGGGTCATAAAAGCCGTAGTATTGACCTGCAATGATCATCAGGAGTGCACCCATCATGGCGAACTTCGCGCGATGGAAACCATGTAGTGTTTCAGTGAAAATTCCCACGAAGGTGAAAGCGAGAATAATGCCTGAAATCATCATTGCGTCATTCATGACGAGTGCTTCTGCCATTGTTGTTATCTCCTGTTGAGTTTATTCTATTGAAGGTATGTAGCTATCCCGCCATTATGCACTGGTAGCGCTGATTTCCTCAATGAAAATCGCTGCCTGGATACAACACAACAGATGCAATATCTTTTTGCTTAACGTAGAATATATCTCTTAATTCGCATAAAGAGATACATTGGTGGAGCTAATACATATGAGTAGTTACCTGTTTACCTCGGAATCTGTTTCCGAAGGCCATCCCGATAAAGTTGCAGATCAGATCTCAGACGCTGTTCTGGATGCCATAATTGCCGAGGATTCCGCGGCCCATGTGGCCTGTGAAACTTTTGTAAAAACCGGAGTCGCTATCGTTGGTGGTGAAATTACCACTGATGCCTGGGTGGATCTTGAATCAATCATCCGCAAGGTGATTGTAAAAATTGGTTACGATTCTTCTGAAGTTGGTTTTGACGGCCACACCTGTGGTGTGATCAATATCATCGGCAAACAGGCTTCAGATATTGCCCAGGGCGTAAATCGTGAATCCCCGGAGCAACAGGGCGCAGGTGACCAGGGCCTGATGTTCGGTTATGCGAGTAATGAAACTGAGGTGTTGATGCCGGCTCCGATTTGTTACGCGCATGAACTGGTCAAAAAGCAGGCTGCGGTGCGCCGCGAATCAAGTGGTGGACAGCAGCATTTGCGCCCGGATGCCAAGAGCCAGATAACCTTTCGGTATCAGGATGACAAGCCAGTGGGAATTGATGCAGTGGTGCTTTCCACCCAGCACCATGGAGATTCCACCCATGCGCAAATCACTGAGTTGGTGATGGAAGAGATCATCAAGCCGGTGTTGCCGTCCTCATGGCTGGATGAAAATACCAAATACCATATTAACCCCACCGGCAGATTTGAGATCGGTGGTCCGGTTGGTGATGCGGGCTTGACCGGACGCAAAATAATCGTTGATACCTATGGCGGCATGGCCCGCCACGGCGGTGGTGCGTTTTCAGGTAAGGATCCCTCCAAGGTGGACCGCTCGGCAGCCTATGCTGCGCGTTATGTCGCCAAGAATATCGTTGCTGCCGGGCTCGCCGGTCGGATCGAGATCCAGGTATCTTATGCCATTGGTGTCGCTGAGCCGACATCTATCGGTATCGATACCTTCGGCACCGAAAAGATTCCGGCGGAGCGGATTGAGCGTCTGGTGCGTGAGCATTTTGACCTGACCCCGTACGGCATCATTACGATGCTGGATTTAATCAAACCCATTTATACCCCATTGGCGGCTTATGGACATATGGGCCGGGAAGACCTGAACGTAAGCTGGGAAAGAATAGACAAGGCGGATGAACTGCGTGCAGTGGTTGGCCGGTAAACGCAGGAGAATATGAAGTGAACGCAGTCGTTGAATCAATCGGTAGCGAGGATTATTTCGTAGCCGATATAGAACAGGCCGGTTTCGGCCGTAAGGAAATCGTCATCGCCGAGACAGAAATGCCTGGCTTGATGGCGGTGCGTGAAGAATATCGCGCTGAGCAACCGCTCAAAGGCACCCGCATAGCGGGCAGCCTGCACATGACCATCCAGACCGCGGTGCTGATCGAATCACTTAAAGCTTTGGGTGCTGAAGTGCGTTGGGCTTCTTGCAATATCTACTCCACCCAGGATCATGCAGCGGCTGCGATTGCAGCAGGTGGCACGCCGGTATTTGCGTTCAAGGGTGAAAACCTGGACGAATACTGGGAATTCACCCACCGTATTTTTAACTGGGGCAGCGGTGAGGGCGATGAAAACTTTGCCAATATGATTCTTGATGATGGTGGTGATGCTACCATGCTGCTGTACCTCGGCGCCCAGGCTGAGAAAGACCCCTCGGTGTTGGACAATCCTGCCAGCGAAGAGGAAATTTGCTTGTTTAATGCAATTAAAAAGCGCCTGGCAACACAACATGGCTGGTATACCAAAGCACTGGCCCAAATCAATGGTGTTACTGAGGAAACCACAACGGGCGTTAAGCGCTTGTATCAGATGGCCAGGGAAGGCACGCTGCCGTTTTCGGCTATTAACGTCAATGACTCTGTCACCAAGTCGAAATTCGACAATTTATATGGTTGTCGTGAATCACTGGTCGATGGCATCAAGCGTGCCACTGATGTGATGATTGCCGGTAAAACGGCACTGGTCGCTGGTTATGGCGATGTGGGTAAAGGCTGTGCACAGTCCTTGCGTGGCTTGGGCGCGACTGTCCTGATTACTGAAATTGATCCGATCTGTGCTTTGCAGGCGGCCATGGAAGGTTACCGGGTGGTGCGTTTGGAAGATGTGGTTGATGGTGTTGATATTTTCGTCACTGCCACGGGTAATTACAGCGTCATCACTCATGACCATATGGCGGCTATGAAAGACCAGGCCATCGTGTGCAATATCGGCCATTTTGATAACGAAATTGATGTGGCAGGCCTCAAGCAATATCAATGGGAAAATATTAAACCACAGGTGGACCACATCATTTTCCCTGACGGCAAGCGCATCATTTTGCTGGCTGGTGGACGTTTGGTGAATCTGGGTTGTGCTACCGGCCACCCCAGTTTTGTCATGTCTAATTCCTTTACCAACCAGGTGCTGGCGCAAATCGAGTTGTGGAAATATCCGGAACGCTATCAGCAAGACGTTTACGTTTTACCCAAGCACCTGGATGAACAAGTTGCGCGTTTACATCTTCAGCGTATTGGCGCCAAGCTCACCCGGCTGACCGATAAGCAGGCAAGCTATATCAGCGTGGATGCAGATGGGCCCTACAAACCGGATCACTACCGTTATTAAAGGGTAATGGCAAGCGCAAGGATTCCTATTTCGTTTGAGTTTTTCCCACCGCGTACCGGTGAGCAAAAACTGATACTTGAATCTACTTGGCAAAAGCTTTCCAGGCTCAAGCCACGCTATCTATCGGTCACTTTTGGTGCCGGCGGGTCTGCGGTGGATGCAACCGTGCAGACAGTTGCCGAACTACTGGATAAATCGGGTGTGCCAGTAGCACCACATATCTCTTGCATGGCTAAAAGCCGTGACATGCTGCAACAGTTGCTTGGCTCTTACAAAGATGCAGGAGTCAAGCGCTTGGTAGTGTTGCGGGGCGACCGGCCCGGTGGTGCCAGTGGGCCGGGGCCGTTTCAATACGCTAGTGAACTGGTGAGATTTGTCCACGAAGCTTTCCCTGATACGTTTCATGTCGAAGTGGCCTGC
>CAYZLS010000219.1:0-4063 GCA_964479355.1 uncultured Wenzhouxiangellaceae bacterium
ATTGAATCACAACGGAAATATCATTGTCAGCACTAATTGATCAGAGTTTCCTTAAATTAAAGTTTAAAATCATTTATAGTGTATGCAAGCATCCATTGTCAATTTGCAACAATGAGGTGATGTGGTTTGCGATTGGCCGTTTACGATAAATATAAATGCAATCTGAGCAGGCATGAAGACACTATACAAGCAGTTCTCAATACTCGTTTCAACACTAACGAGTTGGCCTATAGTCTTGTAAACATGTAACCCCCCTATGACGCAAACACGCCGCACGTTCCTCCGAACTACAGGAATCGGCCTGCTCTCATTTTATGTGGGTGGTTGTAAGCAGGAATTGACACCCCGGCAAGCGCGCCAACAAAAAGCTTCATTCCAGGTATTAAAGCCGGACCAGGTCTTGGTTCTTGAAGCTTTCGGGGAAACGCTGCTTCCCGGCAGCGCTGCCGCCGGAATAGCACATTTCATTGATCACCAGCTTTATGCAGAGTCGGCTGAGCAGTTGCTCATGATCAAGTACCTGGGTGTTGACCCGCCATTCGAACCATTTTACGCCGCAGGCCTCGAGGCCCTTGATAATGCTGCAATAAGTGCTCATGGAATTAAATTTTATGAGCTTAGCCCAAACCAGAAAACCGCAATGACAGCACAATTGGCCCAAGCCAACCCGGATGGCTGGCTTGGACCACCCGCTCCGTTCTTCTATTTTGTCGTTCGTAATGACGCAGTGGACGTTGTTTACGGAACCAAAGAGGGAATAGAGAGCCTAGGAATACCGTTCATGGCCCATATCGAACCGCCCAGCAGGTGGGGAGAATGACACTTCCAACTGAGAAAGTAGATGCTGTCATCGTTGGCTCAGGTGCTGCCGGCAGTGCCATGGCAGCCAGGCTGGCAGCCGGCGGCAAAAAAGTCGTTATTCTTGAGGCTGGCCCTGACCGGGGCGACCCGGACCTTATCAGCTCAGGTATCTGGGCCCGTCGTCAGAAGTGGCACGGTGAGCCGGTTGAGGATGTCGGTGAGAATTCCGTCGGTTATGGATTTAATGCCGGCTATGGCACCGGTGGCGGGGCCATGGTCCATTACGCGGTCTGGCCGCGCTTGCACGAAGAAGATTTTGACATGCTCAGCCGTTATGGCCACGGGCTCGACTGGCCGATCCGTTACGCTGACCTGCAGGCATACTATGACCAGGTCCAGATCGATTCAGGGGTTGCGGGCGATGCTGAGGCGGAAATCTGGAGGCCACCGGGAGAAGCTTACCCGATGCCACCGGTGCCACGCTTTGCCCAGGGCCAGATCATCGCGCGCGGTTTTGAAAAACTGGGTATGCACACAGCGCCGTTGCCGCTGGCAGTGACGACCACGAAATACAAGGGTAGGGAGGTTTGTATCTGGGATGGCTGGTGCGATGCCGGTTGCCCGATAGGTGCACTCGCCAATCCGGTTACCATTGATTTATCCATTGCTTATGCCAATGGAGCGGTATTACAGGCGAATTCAACGGTAAGTAAAATTTTAACCAATGATACGGGTGAATTTGCGACCGGTGTTGAATATCATGACAGGGATGGTGCGCAGCATCAGGTCATGGCAGATCTTGTTATTCTTGCGGCGTTTACAGTTCAGAACCCAAGGCTGATGCTGGCCTCGGCGAATGAGCATCACCCGACCGGGTTGGCCAACTCCAGTGGCACACTGGGGCAATATATCATGAGCCATCCTGCTGCACTGGTATATGGCCTGTTTGACGAAGCTACATCCTGTTATTTTGGAGCCTTTGGCGGCCAACTCGTTAACCAGGATAGATATCCCAAAAAAACCCACGCTGATGCGGGTGCATTTGGCAGTTACCAGTGGATGATTGCGCAAGCAGTAAAACCAAACGATTTGCTCGGTATTTCGACTACCCGCCCGGATCTTTTTGGCGATGATCTACATGCCTTCATAAAGGATGCCGCTCATGGTTTTGCCAGTATGACCGCAGTGATTGAAGACCTTCCTGTCGCTGAAAACACTGTGACTCTGAGCGAAAAGTCTGACCGTTACGGTACACCACTGGCCAAGGTGAGCCATACCACCCACAGTCAGTCAAAGTTGTTGTGGCAGGCGGCGTTGAAAGAAGGGCAGGCGGTTTTTAAAGCGGCCGGTGCACGGGAAGTCTGGACCGGGCCGCAAGCTTCCATGCATATCATCGGCGGTACCATTATGGGTCAGGACCCGGCTCACTCGGTTTGTAATGACTACGGGCAAACCCATGACATATCCAACCTGGTGGTTGCAGGCGCGGGCCTGTTCCCGACCAGTGCAGGCGTTAATCCCACCTTTACCATCCACGCGCTTGCAGCGCGCTCCAGTGAATACCTGTTGAATCACTGGAACCCGGTTATCCAGTAAGTATTCACAACCCCGGCACTTATATGTCAAAAATTGAAGATAGTATTGAATCCAGCGCTTACCCGTTGGTTTTCCAGGCAGATGCCGCCAGCCTGAACCTGCTGCCCTTGCAGTCCAGCGGTGATGTGTTGCAGATTAGAGCCATGGCCCGGCCACTGGCGGGTATGCAAAAAGAGGCGATCATCCAGGCGGGACCAGGCGGAAATATTTGGCGAATCGTTTGCGACGAAGGCCCATGGCTGAACGGTACTGACCTGGCACCGTTTCCGCTGGCCTTTTTTACGGCCGGGCTTGCGGCCTCATTTATGTCCGCCTTCATGGCTGAAGCGATGCAACGTGGTGTGCGTGTTGATTCAGCCAAGTTGGAGCAGGATAATTTCTTTAGCATGGAAGGATCAGCCCTGAGAGGGACCATGACTGCCGGTGCACTGCCTGTGGAAGTGAGTTTCACAGCCACTGGAAGCGCCACTACAGCCGAATTTGAACAAATAGCGGTAGCTGCTTTGCAGGATCGTTGCCCGGCTGAGCGTTGCCTTGCAGGGGAGTTGGCAAGTAGCTTTGCGGTGCGCTCGAATAATGAAGAATTACTTTGGCCGGGTGAGCCGGCTGACAAGCTTGCCGGCCTGGCTGATCCCTCAAGCGTGTTTGCTCGCCTTCGTCCGGCATCATCTGTTGATACCGCGGCATCTGAAGTCATTATTCGAAAAGTAGCCAACCCCCTGAAACCTGATGCCGGGGCTGTTGGCCTTAAAGCTGATCAAAAACGCATGGTGCATGTGCATACCGGGTGCGGCATCAGGGAAGATGGTTTGAAATCTATCGATGTCCAATGTATTCAGCCATCGGGAAGTCGGTTTGAGTTTTTGAGCGATGATTCTCGTGCAGTTGGAGGACACGAGCGGGCACCTTCCGGCCTGGCGTACTTATCTGCCGGTGTTGCTTTTTGCTTCATGACACAAATTGGTCGTTATGCTCAAATAAGCAAACAGGACTTAAGCGGCTACCGGATCATCCAGGATATGGGCTTTCGATTGGCCGAAGACGGCGAGCCGGATGCTTTTGCCGTTGAAACCCTGGCCTTGCTGGATACCACCGAGCCGCCGGAACAATCATTACAGCTGGTGAAGATGAGTGAACAGACCTGTTACATACACGCTTCCTACCAGGCTCCCATGAAAACCGCTGTCAGTTTTTTTGCAGCATGAACAGGGTAAATCAAACACCATGATGACCAGCAATGCGCAAGCATTTGATCACTGGGTTCGTAATGAATTCAAACAGATGAACACCTCTCTTGAAGCACTTTATTTCTCCAGTGAAAATCCGGATGAAGTGTCCGGTATTGGTGAGGACATCAAGCAGCAACTGCTGGAGGAAGGAAACAGTTTCCTCAGTAAATTGCTTAAAGAGGGCAATACTGATGAAGGGTTCGACAGTGGCTTTGATCTGCTTGGCAATGCGGGTCTTTTTATGGCCGCTTGCCGGCGGCATGACCTGACCGAGCCGTCGAGGGAAACCCGGTCCCCGTTGACCCAGGCGTCCGCACTGGCGATGCAACTGGGTGCTTCACTGGGTGTGATCCCCCGTTTTGCATCCAGTCACCTGGAGACACACAACAGGGCAGTTGGAGGGGTTTATAAATCTTTCACCAGTCTTGCGGATGAAA
>CAYZLS010000220.1:0-4054 GCA_964479355.1 uncultured Wenzhouxiangellaceae bacterium
GGATAGCAACAATAAAAAAGCACTTATCGAGATGATAGAATTATGTGTCAGGATCGATTTCCGCATCATAATCTCTTTTGGCGCCGGCGAGGCTGACAAACCCATTTTGATAGTCTTCTGCAATTTTATTAAATGGACGTTTCGCGGGCTCACCGAATCCGCCGCCGCCAGCTTCCCGTATGGTGAATTTTTCTCCCGGACCAAGAGTATGCATCCCCTTTGGCGAGATGGTTTCAGTATTTATCCTGAATTCGCGTAAACCACCATGTTTGCCACCCGCATAGCCACTGGCAGGAAATTCCGTGCGCAGACCGAACAAGGAAAGGTTATTAGGATTGCCAGTATTGTTCTGTAAATGAATTTCCTGACCTGTGCCACCGCGGTATTCTCCAGCGCCACCGGAATCAGGCAGAATACGTCGTTCCAGTACGGCCACCTCTGTTTCATCTTCCCAAATTTCACTGGATACAAGAGCACAGTTTGTTGGCGCTGGCGTAGTTTGCTGTCCATCCAGTTCAGTCATCCCACCAATCCCGCCAGTAGCAAAGTATTGATCCAGTAATTTGCGACCATTTTGTTTTTTGCCGTTAAACACTACTGTCATGGCCATACCTGTCTCTGCCTGAACAGCTTCCGGAATCGCCTTTGCAAATGCACCCATTAATAATGGCACCACGTACCATCCCACAGTATTACGACCGCAGGTAGCAGCAGGGTGTTGTGCATTGAGTATGCAATCCTCCGGGGCGACAACTTCCATTAGTAGTACGTTGGCGATATTATTTGGTATTGACGGTGTGGTCAGACATTTCAAAGTGTAGGCACACCAGGAACGTGTGTAGCAAATAGGGACATTGATTGCGTAGGGCACAATGGAACTGCTTCCAGCAAAATCAACCTTAATCGTACCTTCCTTTATTTCCAACGAACAGGTCAGTAACAGGGCTTTTTCGTCCTGTGTTTCGACTTTTAGTTGATTGGTGTAAATACCATCAGGCATTGCCAGTATCTTTTTACGAATGGCGCTGTCTGATTGTCGGATGATGCCGTCAGCGACACACTGCAAGTCATCCAATTCGTATTGATCCAGGAGTTTGTTAAGTTTCAATCCGCCAACATAAGTGCCGGAGATATTGGCCATAATATCTCCCATTACCTGCTCAGGTGCGCGGACGTTGTTATTTATGATATCCAGCAACTCTTCGTTGACCTGACCACGTTTGTAGATTTTTATCGGGGGAATAAGTAGACCTTCCTCATATACTTCCTTGTTTAAAGTGGAGGAGCCTCGACCACCAACATCGACAAGGTGAGTAATGGTCATGACAAAACCGATAATGCTTTCGTTCCGAAATACAGGCCTTAATACATTAACATCGGGAATATGTCCGGTGCCGATCCATGGGTCGTTGGTGATTATGACATCGCCTTCTTGCAGGTCTTCAATGGGGAATTTCTGTAGCAGCTTCTCGATCGTATAGAAGGCGGTTCCGGTAAAAGCCGGAGTGCTTTGTGAACCTTGGGCAACAGGGCGACCTTTCCGATCAAAAATAACCGCACTAACATCCCAAGCCTCCCTCACTGTAATTGAAAAAGAGGTGCGAACCAGCGTCAGTAGAATCTCATCTGCTATGGAAATAAGATGATCCCAGATAATACCCAGAGTAATTGTGTCAATATTTTTAGTCATAATATTAGGCAGACTTTGCAATCAGATTAAGGTTGTTATCGATTTCAACTTCATCACCCTTAAAAAAAACGGACGTGGTTTCGTGATCTTCTATTAACATTGGACCTATCAGTTTTTCTCCGGCTTGCAGTGTATAACGATTGTAGACTGGCCATTCAACATACTTGTCTTTCTTAAAGGAAAATACTTTTCTGTTGCCGGCGAGAGCGTCGCCATTGTCCTTATGTTCATCAAATGTATAGTTGCCAATTGAATATGAATCAACTGTTGTAACTTCCGCTTTCCAGCTAATAATCTCGATTTCCTGATCTGGGAAACAGGTGAAGAACTGCTTTTCGTAAGCCCGATTAAACATCTGTTTTAAAGATCCATAAGTCTGATCCAAATCAGTATCAACGGGCAGGTTAATTTCAATTTCAAAGCCCTGTCCCGTGTAACGCATGTCCAGACGCCTGGCGATTTTAGGATCACTGGTACGTACTTTATTCTGAGAAATTATCTGCTGTATCTTGTTTTCAAGCTCACTGAACTGATGTTTAAAGTCTTTCCGAGTTAGATCATTTAGTGTAACGCGATATGATTGTAATGATTCAAATGAAATTGGTGCTGTCAACAAACCCACCGCAGAGGCAACACCAGGCGCAAGCGGGATGATTACCTTTTCAATACTAAGTTTCCGGGCAATTGCCATCGCATGTGCTGTAGCTGCTCCACCAGTTATTACCATTTGGCATTTACGGTAATCAATGCCTCGTTCTGCGGAATAATTTCTGATTGTGGCCAGGGTTTTTTCATTGACGGATTCGTAAATACCCCAGGCAATGCGGGCTGCACTTGTATCAAGTTGATCCCTTAGGTTCTTTGTAATTACCTGTTCAGCGATGGCGGGATTGATATCCAGTTCACCACCTAAAAAATTATCTTTCCCATAGAAGCCTAAAAGCAGATTGGCATCGGTAGTTGTTGCCTGATCGCCACCAAATCCAAAACAGGCAGGGCCCGGGTATGCCCCCATACTTTCCGGTCCAACCTGTAATACTCCGCGTTGATCAATACTCGCAATACTGCAGCCACCGCTGGCGATTTCGACGAGATCAAATACCGGGGTAAACACGGGTAGTCCGCTACCTTTCTTATTCTGATAGACACGGCCAACTTCTATGTCATATCTTTTTCGAGCATTTCCATTTTTGATAACGCCAAGCTTCGTTGTTGTACCACCCATGTCGAACATCAATAGCTCGGGACTATCACGGGTTTTGCTTATTTCACCACACATCAACACAGTTGCAGCTGAACCGGATGCAAGCATGCGTACCGGGTATTGACGTGCAATGTCTATATTGACCATGCCTCCATCTGAGACTATTAAAAATAGTTCTCCCCGAAAGCCATTGCCCTGTAGCCATCCATCGAGCTCAGATAAATAGGTTTTGAATATTGACTGTGTATAGGCGTTTACAATGGTAGTTGTCCAGCGCTCGTACTCTCTTATTGAGGAAAACACATCGGCAGAGGTAGAAATAGAAATCTGAGGAAATTCACGCCTTACTATTTTCCTTACTTTTTCTTCGTGTACAGCATTGCGATAGGAATTGATAAAACAAATTGCGAGAGAACTAATCTTGTGTTTATCGACTAGTTCCTTGATATTGGCTATTACTTCGGCTTCAGATATTTCTAACTCGATTTTTCCTCTACTACTGATACGCTCATTAATTTCTCGACGTAGCGGAAGCGGAACAAGTGGTTTGGGGAATTCGATGCGAAGGTCGTACAGATCGTAACGCTGTTCTTTGCCTATATCGAATATCGAAACGAAACCTTTCGTGCACAGTAGTCCGGTGGTATCGCCTTTACGCTCCAGGATGGCATTAGCAATCAGGGTTGTTGCATGATTAATGCGTGAAATCTCTGATAATTGCACATCGGCTTTGGCAATTAAAGTGACGGCACCATCACGCACAGACTGTAATGGATTATCCGGTGTGGTTAATTGTTTGTGTACGAAGAGCCTTTTATTGTTCCGATCGAACAGTGAAAAATCGGTAAACGTGCCACCAATATCAATACCAATTTGAAATTGTTGAGTCTGATTCATTAATTTACGATAATAATTTAAACGCAGTATGTATACACGAAAAGAAAAAACATCCAGAAGCTGGTTTAAAAATCGTTATTCATGGACATTCATTTAGCCTGAATGACCTAGGATTGCAGGGGCAGCCGACGACTGTTCATTTACAAATACCGCCCTTGACTCCCTTTGTATCGCTCTCACTTTTAAGCTTACTTCGACACAAAATGATCTAAGGAATCTCTGATTTATTCCATTCATTGATATAATACAGCCAGCGGCTCAAT
>CAYZLS010000221.1:0-4035 GCA_964479355.1 uncultured Wenzhouxiangellaceae bacterium
ATGAAATTTCAAAAGAGATTCCAATCAAAGGTTTTATCCAGGTATTGAAACTCGTGCTTTATTTTTTTGCGACTATCCTCACGATTTCGATCATTCTTAACAAGACACCCATCTACCTGCTTAGCGGGCTCGGCGCCCTCACTGCGGTGCTGATGCTGATCTTCAAGGATTCAATTCTCGGCTTCGTGGCGGGTATACAGCTAACGGCCAATAGAATGGTGGCACACGGCGACTGGATTGAGATGCCAAAATACGGTGCGGACGGTGATGTGCTGGAAGTTACACTCACCACCGTCAAAATACAGAATTTTGACAAGACAATCACCACTATCCCGACCTACGCATTAATCAGCGAATCGTTCAAAAACTGGCGCGGCATGGAGGCATCGAGCGGACGCCGAATCAAACGGGCAGTCAACATCGACATGAATACCATTAGATTCTGTGACCAGGAAATGCTGGGTCGCTTTGCGAAAATCCAATATATCTCCGAATACATTGAGACTAAGAAAAAAGACCTGGAGGCGATTAACACGGCCGCGGATGTTGACCATGTCAGTCTCGCCAACGGCCGTCGCATGACCAACATCGGCACCTTCCGTGCCTACGTTCAGGCATACCTGCGCAACCATCCCATGATTAACCTGGATATGACCTTTCTTGTCCGCCAACTGCGACCGACGGAGCATGGTCTGCCAATTGAGATTTATGTTTTTTGCAAAGACAAAGCCTGGGTCAATTATGAAGCCATCCAGGCTGACGTTTTCGACCACATCCTAGCCGTGTTACCAGAATTCGGCCTCAGCGTCTTCCAGAACCCAGCGGGGGGAGACTTTCGGGTACTCAGTAGTCACTAGCTGCTCAGAACTAGCCTGACCTTGATAGTGATAATGGACGATTCCCCGGTAATTCCAGGTGATTCGACCACACCGACAGAAATTTCCCTTTCATGCACCAATGGGAGTTCGCCCGAGCCCGGACACTGCAGTTTCAGGTCGACATCAGTCTTGCCAACGTCATTTCTGAACAAGTCGACTTCGGTCGCTTCAATCGTCAATTTGATTTTAACCGGTAACCCACACTCACCCGCGGGGGTTTCAATCAGCTCGGGTGGGCCAGGGGCGGCTGGATGGTGCCGGTCGGCAAGGAATGTTTTTTGACTTTAATGGTGCCCTAGCCTTTGAGGCCTTGATTAAACACCTTGGCCTCAATCCAATACCCCCAGTCATCGCCGATCGATCCCTCGTGGCCTTCCTGCAATATCGAAAATGTAAGCCTTCCATCATTTTGTTCCTTAGTTTGTACGCAGACAGTTGATCCGACAATCATTGTAACCATAGATGGGATGCGGATACCATTTCCAACGGCTAGTCTTTTTTTTCGGGGTAGAGACTCAGCAAACCTGCTTCACTGGCATCACAAACGCCACGCTCGGTGATCAGGCCGGTCACCAGGCGGGCGGGTGTGACATCAAAAGCATAGTTACAGGCGCTAACTCCGGGGGGGGTCACTTGCACCAACTCAACTTTCCCGGCTGAGTTTTTGCCGGCAACATGCGTCACTTCCCTGGCGTCGCGTTGTTCAATGGGTATGCCATTGACACCATCGGTCATTTGCCAGTCGATGGTCGGCCCCGGCAGGGCAACATAAAACGGCACGTCATTGTCACACGCTGCCAATGCCTTTAAGTACGTACCGATCTTGTTGCAGACATCACCGTTGCGGGCGGTACGGTCGGTGCCCGTAATACATATATCCACCTGTCCGCGTTGCATCAAATGGCCGCCTGCATTATCTACGATGACATCATGCGGCACACCGTGAGATGCCAATTCCCAGGCAGTGAGCGCAGCACCCTGATTCCGAGGCCTAGTTTCATCAACCCAAATATGTAGCAGAATACCTTCATCATGAGCCTGATAGATACCGGACAGCGCCGTACCCCAGTCCACGGTGGCCAACCAACCGGCATTACAGTGCGTCAGGATTTGAACAGCATCCGTCTTGGATGGTTCTTGCTGCCATAACTCTCGGATAATGTTCAGTGCGTGGCGGCCAAGTGACTGGTTAATGGCGACATCTTCATCACATATTTCTGCTGCTAATCCGTAGGCTTTCGTCAGCCGTTGATCGCCAGAAAGCGCAGCCAGTTGCTGTTTTATTCTGACAAGCGCCCAACGCAGATTCACTGCAGTCGGCCGGGTGGCGAGCAGGCTTTGACAAGCCTGGTCGAGCTGCTTATCCGAAACATCTTGCTGCAATGCCAGCGCCACACCATAAGCGGCTGTCGCACCAATAAGCGGCGCGCCACGCACCTGCATCACAGCAATGGCTTCAACGGCATCGGCCAGCTTGTGCAGGGTTCGGATCACAAATTCATGCGGCAAACGGGTCTGGTCGATGATGTCCACCGACCGGCCGTTTTCGTTCAACCAGATAGAGCGATAGGGCTTACCATTAATTTTCATGCGCAGATCGTAGCATTCTTGCCAACAATTTCTCTATACTTGCCACCCCGATCAGCATAGAGAATGTTCAATGTCACGTTTAGTTGTCCTGTTTACGGCCGTTTGTCTGCTTATTTCCTGCACACCAAAAGAGACTCCGATCGACCTTGCCCATGATTATTTTTCTTACGCCAATACGCAGCAGTTTGTCACTGACCATTTGCAACTGGATTTAACGGTTGATTTTGAGCAGCGGGAATTATCCGGCTCTGCCACCCTGACAATGCGCCGCCTGGATCCGCAAGCCACAGAGGTTTTTCTTGATACCCGGGCCCTGCACATTGGCAGCATTGAGGTGTCAGACGAACACCATGAATCGGTGGCCGCTGAATTCCAGTTACGCCCAACCGATCCAGTGTTGGGCGAAGCACTGAAAATTACGCTGCCCCAAAGCCTGAGTGGTGAGTCTGAATTGCTGGTCGTTATCAGGTATAAAACAGATCCAGCTGCCTCTGCCCTGCAATGGCTACCACCGGAATTAACTGCCGGTGGTGAGCATCCATTCATGTTCAGCCAGTCCCAATCCATCCATGCGCGTAGCTGGGTGCCATTGCAAGATACACCCTCGGTGCGGATTACCTACGCTGCCACAATTCATACACCAGCAAATTTACTGGCAGTAATGAGTGCTGACAACGACCCGGAGACAACCCGCAACGGTGAGTATCAATTCAACATGCCACAACCCATCCCGTCCTATTTGCTCGCAATTGCGGTTGGCAACCTCTACTTTGCGCCAATCGGTGAGCAAACGGGCGTGTATACAGAACCAGAAATGCTGGCAGCTTCAACATTTGAGTTTGCCAGTACCCAGCAAATGCTGGACACTGCTGCGTCGATGTACGGATCGTACCAATGGGGTCGCTATGACCTGCTGATCCTGCCACCCAGCTTCCCCTTCGGCGGCATGGAAAATCCCCGTCTGTCATTCATTACACCCAGCATACTGGCAGGTGACCAAAGCCTAGTGTCGTTGATCGCCCATGAATTGGCGCACTCCTGGTCTGGCAACATGGTCAGTAATAAAACCTGGCGCGATATCTGGCTCAATGAAGGTATTACGAGCTATCTGGATGCGCGTTTGATGGAAGTGCTGTTTGGCAAAGCGAGAGCGGATGAGGAGCGGGTTTTGTCCTACCATGAACTATTACAGGGGCTGGAAGAAGTCAGTCTGCCGATGCAGGCACTGGCGCCGGTGGAGCGGTTGGCGGATCCGGATGAATCCCAGGGCAGCATGCATTACCACAAGGGCCAGCTATTTCTTAAACACCTTGAGCAGCTTTTTGGACGTGAGATTTTTGACCCCTTCCTGACGGGTTATTTCAAACATTTTGCATTCCAGTCTATTGCCACCGAACAATTCCTTGAATACCTGGATGAAAATCTGCTGCAAAAACACCCTGGCAGGTTTAATCGTGCGCAGGCACAGCAATGGCTGTTCCAGTCGGGGCTCCCTGCAGACGCCCCTGTGCCGCATAGCAACACCCTGACACAGGCCGAAAGCATGGCCAAATCCTGGGCACTGGGT
>CAYZLS010000222.1:0-4033 GCA_964479355.1 uncultured Wenzhouxiangellaceae bacterium
GTTCATCAGCAATATTGGTCTGCATTTTCTCCACATGGGGATTAATTTTCGGCAGCTCACAAACGACGATGATATCCACATTGATGACATTGAAGCCTGCATGATTTAACAACAGCTTAGTCTCACGTAGAAATACCCGGCTATCTGCACCCGCCAGCTTGGGATCAGAAGGTGGGAAATGACGACCAATATCCCCCAGGGCAGCTGCACCCAGCAACGCATCACACAAAGCATGGAGTACAACATCACCGTCAGAATGGGCCGCCAGAGCCTGGCTATGCGGGATTTTCACACCACTCAGAAGTACGTGATCTCCCGCGCAAAAAGCGTGTACGTCTAGTCCCTGTCCAATACGAATTTTCATCGCCCCATCAATTTTTCAGTTTAATATTCAAGCCGTTACGTCTGACCGACTCAACCAGGCTTCAGCGATAGCCAGGTCACCCGGGTGAGTTATTTTGATATTGGCAGCCGACCCCATCACCAGTTTTGGTGCAAATCCGGCAAATTCCATCACCGATGCTTCGTCTGTCAGTTCCTGGCCCTGCTGCTCGGCGGCATCCATAGCATCTGTTAATGCGCTCAGTCGAAACAATTGAGGTGTTTGTGCCGCCCACAAGTCATCTCTGTCTATTGTCGCCGCAATGACCCGCCCCTCGCCGGCAGATTTCAGGGTATCACCCACCGGCAGGGCCAGAATACCGCCATCAGGGTGTTGCAGACCCTGCTCAAGTAGCATATCAAGGCAATCCGGCGGCAAACAAGGCCGCGCTGCATCGTGTACCAATACCCATTCTGCATCCGGATACCTGCCTGCAATAAAGCGCAAGCCGTTACGTACCGAGTGTGCCCGGGTCGAGCCGCCCACTACTATATCTACTGCAGCCGACAAACCACCAACTGCTCCCACAAACCATTGATCATCTGCGGCCAGTACCACAGTTATTGACCTGATCAACGGGTGAAACTGAAATGCCCTGATGGCGTGCACGATGACCGCCTTGCCAGCCACGGGAAGATATTGTTTTAACACAGACCCACCAAACCGGGAGCCACGCCCGGCCGCCGGTATGAGGGCATGAACTTGCACGGCACTCACCCGTCAGACCCACTTGGGCTCGCCGGTTGTACATTTTCAGGGCGGGCGGGCACCACTTGGTAAAACTCTTCAGCCGGTTTGATTAATCCAAGTTCATTGCGCGCCCGTTCTTCAACCGCATCCAGTCGTTCACGCAGATCTTCGACTTCAGCCTGCAGTTCCGCGTTGCGTTGCAACAAACTGTCATTTTTCAATCGCTGCCCTTCAACCCGGGCTTCAAGCCGTGCGACATCCCTGAAACCACCTTCCCCCAGCCACAATTTGAATTGCAGCAAAACGAAAACGATCAACAGTATCAGGGTAATTATGCGCATTTGAAATTCATACTGACCATGGCTCAGGGCAGATGCTTAAACGCACCGGCACCGGCATAACGCGCGGCTTGACCCAAGGCTTGTTCGATACGCAGCAACTGGTTGTACTTGGCGACCCGTTCCGAGCGGCACAACGATCCGGTTTTGATCTGGGTGGCCGAACTGGCAACTGCCAGATCGGCGATGGTCGTATCTTCTGTTTCTCCAGAGCGATGCGAAATAATTGCCGCATAACCCGCATTTGCCGCCATTTTGATAGCATCCAGGGTTTCACTCAGAGTGCCGATCTGGTTCAGCTTGATCAGGATGGCATTGGCAATTTTCTGCTCAATACCGTGGGCAAAAATCTTCGTATTGGTAACAAACAGATCATCACCCACCAACTGACACCTGGCGGCCGATAATTGTGAATGCACTGCCCAGCCTTCCCAGTCATCTTCGGCCATGCCATCTTCAATACTGATAATGGGATATTGACGCACCCAGCCATCGAGGTATTCGGCAAATTCAATCGCCGTGAATGAACGGTTCTCAGCCTCAAAGTGATACCGGTCGTCACGGTAAAACTCAGATGCTGCGGCATCCAGACCCAGGAAAACCTCACTGCCAACGGCATAGCCAGCCAGGTTAATGGCTTCAAGTATTGCTTCAATGGCAGCTTCATTAGACGCCAGGTTTGGGGCAAAGCCACCTTCATCACCGACCGCAGTCGCCAGGCCACGGCTAGACAGTACACTTTTCAGGGCATGAAATACTTCGGTACCACAGCGTAACGCTTCGGAGAAACTATCGGCTCCAACCGGTAAAATCATGAATTCCTGGATATCGACACTGTTATCAGCATGTGCCCCACCGTTGACGATATTCATCATCGGCACAGGTAATTCAGTCGCCTTGCCATCGCTCAGCCAGGCCCATAAAGCCTGTTGCTGGTGGGCTGCCATGGCATGTGCATTGGCCAGTGAAACCCCCAACAGTGCATTGGCGCCCAACCGGGATTTATTTTTCGTACCATCAAGCTGAATCAGGGTGTTATCAATGCTGCTTTGCCTGGATGCGTCGTTGCCGATCAGTGCTGCGGAAATTTCAACATTAACATTGGCGACAGCTTGTAATACACCTTTGCCACCATAGCGCTCAGGGTCTTGATCACGTAATTCAATGGCCTCGCGGGCACCGATTGATGCGCCCGAAGGCACTGCAGCGCGACCAAAGGCGCCTGAATCCAACGACACCTCAGCTTCGAGTGTGGGGTTACCTCTGGAATCAAGAATTTCGCGGGCGTGGATTGATTTTATCCGGGTCATGCAACGGGCTCTCTGTGTAATCTGGATCGGGTTAATCTGGCGTATCAGCCTTGCTCACCTCGTCCAGGCGTTTAAGGCTTTGCAATAAAACTTCCATCTGCTCCAAGGGCCAGGTATTGGGTCCGTCACTTTTGGCCTGCGCGGGGTCTGGATGGGTTTCCAGAAAAATACCGGCAATCCCCACCGCGACTGCAGCCCGAGATAACACCGGGATGAACTCACGTTGCCCACCGGATGAATCGCCCTGCCCACCGGGTAGCTGAACTGAATGGGTGGCATCAAATATGACCGGACATCCAGTAGTGCACATGACTGCCAGCGAGCGCATGTCTGACACTAGGTTGTTGTATCCAAAAGAAGCACCGCGCTCACACACCATGATCTGCTCATTACCAGTCTTTTTGGCCTTGGCGCAAATGTGCTCCATTTCCCAAGGCGACAGAAATTGACCCTTCTTGATATTTACCGGTAATCCGGCACTGGCAACCTTGCAGATAAAATTACTCTGGCGGCACAAAAAAGCCGGCGTTTGCAATACATCCACCACCTCTGCTACCGCCTGGATATCCGTATCCTCATGCACATCGGTGAGTACCGGCACACCCGCCTGATCCTTGACCTGCTGCAAAATTCGCAGTCCTTCTTCCATTCCGGGGCCACGGTAACTATCGATGGATGAGCGGTTGGCTTTGTCGAATGAAGATTTGTAAATAAAAGGCATGCCCACCCGGGCAGCAATTTCCTTAAGCTGGAGGGCTGTATCCAGTGCCAGTTGCTCGCTCTCAATGACACAGGGACCAGCGATCAGGAAAAGTGGCTGACTCAGACCCGCTTCGAATCCACACAGTTTCACAGGCTGACTACTTCTACTGGCAGGACGCCTTGTTGAAATTTCAGGGCAGCTTCAATAAAACCGGTAAACAGGGGATGTCCATCCAGTGGCGTGGAGGTGAACTCGGGGTGGAATTGACAGCCCAGGAACCATGGGTGAGACGGTATTTCCACTATTTCGACTAGGGTTTCATCCATTGAGTGACCGGACAACAGCATGCCGTTTTTTTGTAGGGCATCGCGGTAATGGTTATTGAATTCATAGCGGTGGCGATGCCGCTCAGTGACGATGTCCTGACCATATAATTCACGCGCCATTGAACCTGAGCGCAGACGACAGCGTTGGCCACCGAGGCGCATGGTGCCACCAAGATCTGATTCTTCAGAACGCTTTTCAACCGAACCGGAAGCATCCAGCCACTCGGTGATCAAACCGATAACCGGGGCTGGGGTGTCAAGATTAATTTCAGTGCTGTTGGCAT
>CAYZLS010000223.1:0-2963 GCA_964479355.1 uncultured Wenzhouxiangellaceae bacterium
AAGTGTCTCTTAATGAAAGTGGCTAAGTTGTCCTATATGGGCTGACGCCGCACACGAACGAAAGTGATCTCCACAAGAAAGTCATATCGATAGAGTCCATGGTCTCGTTACATCAAGGTTTGTGTTTAAACGATGCGGAAGTTTTCTTCAAAAACCTAAAAAAGTGTGCAAACGAAATCAATGTATCTGATTCTGTTATCGAACGGATTAGTTCTATATTTGCTTCTTAATCCGAGTTGTCTGCATATTTCCATAGATACTTGCTCGCGTATGTTCGATAAGGTTTCCAAATGTCGCTTATGCCATCAATATCTATGTTCTCTCCGTAGAGTGGAACAGCCTCATTAACCCCGCTTTATCCCATAGACACTGGCGAAAACCCATGAGGTTAAGTAAGCTGTGCCACCCGGCCCCGATAAGCCGTAGTGGTGAGTAAGTGCAGAGGTTTATTTAATGCGTAGAAAACACCGTGCAAATGATGAAGCGGAGATCAACATCACACCGATGCTGGATATCGTTTTTATCATGCTCATTTTCTTTATCGTGACCACCTCCTTTGTTAAGGAAAAGGGTCTTGAAGTATCCCGGCTTTCCAATTCGCCGCCCAAGGAAATAAAAAAGAAAAAAGGGCCAATCGTGGTCAAGATCGATGCCAACAGTAATATTTCATTCAAGGGGCGCATCCTGGAACGTAAGGCTGTTGAGGCTAACCTGGAGCGGAAAAAGGCTGAAAAGCCAGACTCACCACTCATTATTGCAGCGCACCCGGATGCGGAAACCGATGCCCTGGTTACCATACTCGATGCTGCGGCGGCCGTAGGTGTTGCTAGTGTCAGTGTGGCAACAACCAAGAAGTAGGCTTTGCAGGGTGTGCAGAAAAAGCCGCGGTTGCGGCTTTTTTATTGACTATTGTGCAGTGATCGGTTGGCAATGAAAATATCACAAGGTGTCTTTCTGGACTTGGGGTCGGTGGATAACGGCGACCTTGATACCCGGGCGCTCGACCGGAGCTTGCCGGGTTGGCAGTGGTATGAGTTTACAACAGCAGAGGAAGTCACTGAACGCATTCGTTTAGCTGAAGTGGTGGTCACCAATAAATGTGTCTTGAGCCGGGCAACGCTGGAATCGGCGAGCAAACTCAAATTAATCGCGATTGCGGCCACTGGTACCAACGTGGTTGATCTTGAGGCTGCGGCCGAGTGCGGCATCACGGTATGCAATGTCAGGGACTACGCCACCCGCTCAGTCGCACAGCATGTTATCACCTTGATATTGAACCTGGTCACAGCCCAGCCATTCTATTTCAACCGGGTCCGGCAGGGAGAATGGGGAGCGGGCAAGCAGTTCAGTTTGCATGACCAGACCATCAGGGAACTTGCAGAATTACAGCTCGGTATCGTGGGTTATGGCATTTTGGGCCGGGCGGTTGCACAACTTGCCAGATCACTGGATATGGGTGTGTTGGTTGCTGAACACCGCGGCTGTGAACCACGGCCTGATCGCTTGAGCTTTGAAGATGTGCTGGCAACGGCTGACGTTGTCAGTATCCACTGTCCATTGAATGCTGAAACCGACGCCTTATTTGATCGGCGCGTAATGCGGACGATGAAACCCAGCGCGTTTCTGATCAATACTGCACGCGGTGGCATTGTTATAGAGGGTGATCTTGCAAATGCCTTACGCGCGGGTGAAATTGGTGGAGCCGGTGTGGATACCTTGAGTGAGGAACCGCCTAGCGCCAATCACCCACTGCTGGCACCGGACATTCCCAACCTGATTATCACGCCGCACAATGCTTGGGCCAGTAAACCGGCCAGGCAGGCTTGTATTGATCAATTGGCACAGGTCATCAGGGCGTTTCAGCACGCGCAGCCTATCAATAGCGTTGGTAGCTGATAGCCTGCTTGGGGCAGGTTAGACGCCATTTAACAGGTTTCTCTATGGGATCCTCAGACCAGGTAAATCCAATAAACCCGTGGCATCTGTTTGCGGTGGCATTTGCAAGTGATACCCGCTTTCAGCGAGGTTTTGCATGACCTGCTCAACGTCTGCATAGACCAGTTTGCGTTCCGCAGTAAGCTCCAGTGACATGACCCGGGAAGGGCTGCCAAAAACTTTTTTTAACGGTGCCGGCAGATTGTCAAAATCTTGCCCTTCGCGCAGGTATAGGTAGGTGAAGTCCTTCAAGGCAGAGCGGAAAACGGTACATTTCATCGGTTCATACGTTCCTGGATCAGAGCTGCAACAACTTCTGGTTCAGCCAGTGTGGAGGTATCGCCCAGGTTGGCATAATCGTTTTCGGCGATTTTACGCAGAATGCGACGCATGATTTTACCAGAACGTGTTTTGGGCAGGCCCGGGGCCCATTGAATCAGGTCGGGTGTGGCAATTGGTCCGATTTCCTTGCGCACCCAGTTACGCAATTCAGTGCGTAATTCATCACTGGGTATGACTTCGATATTAAGTGTAACGTATACGTAAATACCCTGACCCTTGATCTCGTGTGGATAGCCGACGACGGCTGATTCTGCCACCAGCGGGTGAGATACCAGCGCACTTTCCACCTCGGAGGTTCCCATGCGGTGACCGGATATGTTCAGCACATCATCCACGCGCCCGGTAATCCAGTAATATCCGTCTGCGTCACGCTTACAACCATCACCGGTAAAGTAACTGCCGGGAAAGGTGGAGAAGTAAGTCTCTACGAAACGCTGGTGATCTCCATAAACTGTACGCATCTGGCCTGGCCAACTGGCAGTGATGACCAACTGGCCAGTCGCGGCGCCTTCCAGCGCATTGCCTTCATCATCAACGATATCGAGTTGGATACCCGGCAAGGGGAAACTGGCTGAGCCGGGTTTCATCTGGGTTGCACCAGGCAGGGGGCTGATCAAAATGCCGCCCGTCTCTGTTTGCCACCAGGTATCAACAATAGGGCAACGATCCTCACCCACCACGTGGTA
>CAYZLS010000223.1:2973-4029 GCA_964479355.1 uncultured Wenzhouxiangellaceae bacterium
CATTCCCAGGCTTCCGGGTTGATCGGCTCGCCAACCGTGCCTAGTAGCCGGAGGGACGCTCTTGAGGTCCGTTTGACTGGCGCATCGCCTTCACGCATCAAGGCCCGGATGGCAGTGGGTGCAGTGTAACAGACATTGACTTGGTGTTTGTCACACACTTGCCAGAAACGACTGGCATCGGGGTAGTTGGGCACACCTTCGAACATTAATGTGGTTGCGCCATTGGCCAGCGGGCCGTAAACGATATAGCTGTGGCCTGTTACCCAGCCCACATCCGCAGTACACCAGTAAATGTCACCCGGCTGGTAATCAAAAACCAGTTCATGGGTAAACGAGACATAAACCATATAACCGCCCGTGGTGTGCAGCACGCCTTTGGGCTTGCCGGTCGAGCCCGAGGTATAAAGAATAAATAAGGGGTCTTCCGCATTCATCTCTTCGTAGGGGCAGTCATCGGCAACATTGGCTTCAAGCTCATCTAGCCAGTGGTCGCGACTGCTTTGCATGGCAATATCGGTACCGGTATTGCGCACCACCAGAACAGTTTCCAGCACCTGCATGACACCCTCGCGTACGCAGGCCTGATCAACATTCTGTTTGAGTGGTACAGTTTTGCCGCCGCGCAGCCCTTCATCAGCCGTAATGACGAGCTTTGACTGGCAGTCAACAATACGCCCGGCCAGAGCCTCCGGTGAAAAGCCGCCAAACACAACTGAATGCACGGCGCCAATGCGTGCACAAGCCAGCATCGCAACTACGGCTTCGGGAATCATCGGCATATACAAGGTGATGCGATCCCCACGGGTGGCCCCGAGTTCTTTCAGCACGTTGGCCATCCGGCAGACCCGTTGGTGTAATTCGCGGTAACTGATATGCAGATCGCGCTTCGGGTCATCGCCTTCCCAAATAATAGCGGTTTGCTTAGCCCGTTTTTCGAGATGGCGATCAATACAGTTGTAGCAGGCATTCAGGGTGCCATCTTCGAACCAGCGGACGTACACATCATCGCGTTTCCAGGATACGTTTTGTACTTGACTAAAAGGCTGTATCCAGTTG
>CAYZLS010000224.1:0-4023 GCA_964479355.1 uncultured Wenzhouxiangellaceae bacterium
GGTCACCCGGTTTGATCCCTAGCGCCCGCAAAGACCTTGCCAGCGTAGTGACTTGCCCATATAGCTGGCGGTAGGTCAGGCTGCTATGCAGGCCGCTTTCCGACCTGAACACGATGGCTTCGTGATCATCTCGGTAGCGCAGCAGATTTTCCGCAAAATTTAACTCAGCATCAGGGAACCACTGGGCACCGGGTAGTTTGTCGATATTCTCAACCGTGCGCCCTCCCACCGAGCCCACCACGCCACAAAACTTCCAGATTGCGCGCCAGAAGGCCTTTGGCGATTCAATAGAAAAGCGGTGCAGATCAGTGTAATTCCTGAGACCCGGCCGTCGCTCCATCTGTAATAGCTGTATAAACCGGCTGATGTTGGCCGCCCGAATACGAGTAACATCAGGTGACCAAATGGGTTGCTGGCCGTTACTCAAGCAATTGTTTCATTTGTGGAATGACATCAAACAGGTCACCGACCAGGCCGATGTCTGCGATCTCAAAAATAGGTGCGTCTGCATCCTTGTTGATAGCCACAATGGTACCTGCATCCTTGATTCCGGTGATGTGTTGAATGGCACCGGAAATTCCGAAGGCTATATACAGGTCCGGTGAGATAATTTTGCCAGTCTGGCCGACCTGAATTTCGTTGGGTACATAACCTGCATCAACCGCTGCGCGTGAGGCACCTGCTCCGGCGCCGATCAAGTCGGCCAGGCTGTAAATCAGTTCAAAGTTTTCCTTGCTTGCCAACGCACGGCCACCGGATACCACCCGCGCTGCAGTTTGCAAATCCGGGCGTTCACCGCCACCGGATTGCAGGCTGATATAGCGTGTGTGAGTGCTTGGTGCAGCACTAGCAGCACGCGTTTCAAGCACCGCACTTCCGCTGTCACCTACCGCGTCCCAGGAGGCGACGCGTACCGTGGCGACGACCGTCACATCTTGCGGTACCTGTACGTCAATAATCGCGTTGCCAGCATAAATAGGCCGTTGGAAGCTATGCGAACCGGTAACAACCGCAATATCACTGACCTGATTAACGCCCAACAAAGCTGCAATCCGCGGCATCAGGTCTTTACCAAAAGTGGTGGAAGGACCCAGGATGTGACTGTAAGCATCAGCCATTGCGACCACTTCTGCTGCCAGGTTGGTGGCCAGTGGATTCTTCAACTGCTCAGCGTCCATTGTATAGACCGTGCCGGCACCGTCAATGGCAGCGGCCTGCGCAGCAATCTGTTCAATGCCTGAACCTAAAACAATGATGTCGTAAGGCTGACCAATAGCCGCTGCGCAGCTGGCGCATTTTGCGGTACTTGGATTGAGGATGTCGGTGTCGTGTTCTGCAATAATTAGTGTTTTACTCATGATGATCTCCTCACACCAGTCCGCGATTTTTAAGTTCAGCGACCAGTTGCGTTGCGTCTTCAATCAGGATGCCTTTTTCACGCACCGGTGGTGGCGTATATTGCGTTACCTGCAGGTCATTTTCCGGGCTCACGCTCAATTCATCCAGGCCGATGACATCCAGGGGTTTGCGCTTGGCTTTCATGATGTCCGGCAGCTTGACGAAGCGGGGTTCGTTGAGGCGCAAGTCGACTGTTATGACGGCCGGCAAATCAACTTCAATGGTTTCGAGGCCGGCATCGACTTCGCGGATGACCGTAGCGGTATCGCCTGCCAGTTCAAGCCCGGAAGCAAAGCTTGCTTGCGGGCGGTCCCACAAAGCTGCCAGCATCTGCCCGGTTTGCGAGCTGTCATCGTCAATGGCTTGTTTGCCTAGGATAACCAGGCCGGGCTGCTCTTGCTCCACCAGTTTCAGGAACACGCGCGCCAGGCTTAAAGGCTGCAGTCGGGAGTCAGTCTGAACCTGAATTGCCCGATCTGCCCCCATCGCCAGGCTGGTGCGCAATTGCTGCTGGCATTCGTCACCGCCTATGGAGACTACGATCACTTCTTCAGCCTTGCCGGCCTCGCGAATTCGCAATGCCTCTTCCAGGGCAATTTCATCGAAGGGATTGATGCTCATTTTGACACCGTCGGTGTCTACTCCGCTGCCGTCCGGTCTGATACGGATGCGAACGTTGTAGTCCACAACACGCTTGATACCAACCAGTATTTTCATAGTAATTCCTTTAGGGTTCAGTTAGTGAGTAATTAGAGATTCTGGTAATTGGGGCCACTGCCGCCTTCGGGTGTGACCCAGTTGATGATCTGGTAGGGATCCTTGATATCACAGGTCTTGCAGTGTACGCAATTTGCAGCGTTGATTTGCAACTGTTTAGCTTGCCCATCGGCATTCTTTGTCTTGACCATCTCGTAGACGTTGGCAGGACAAAAGCGGGTGCAGGGGTGGTTGTATTCTTCACCACAGCGGGTGATGCATACCTCCGGCTCCAATATCTGCAAGTGGATCGGCTGATCCTCGGCGTGTTCGGTACTGGCAAAGTAGACAGATGCCAGTCGGTCGCGTGGGGCCAGATCGCGATCTGCCCATTGCCGGTCGACGGCGGTGAAATCCTTCAACTTAGCCGTTGCGTCATGGTCCGCATGGTTGTGCAGGGTGCGCGGCAATTTACCGGCAGTCACCGTTTCGATCACCGCGGTTATCAGCCCGCGCCACAGGCCCTTGTTGAAACCCGGGCGAATATTTCGAACCTTGTGCAGTTCCTGCACTATCGGTGAGCTCCGCAGTACACCATCGAAGCCCTCGCTGCAGCCATTATCGGTGATGTGGCCGGCTGCCAGCATACCGGAGTGTAGCGCCTGATGCGTGCCTTTGATTTTAGGCAAATTGAGCAGGCCGGCCGCATCACCGATTAATAAGGCACCGGGTATTTCTGTCTTTGGCAGAGACTGGGCACCACCTTCTATGATAGTGCGCGCACCGCCTGAGAGAATTTCACCACCAGCAAACAGCGGCTTGACGCTAGGGTGGTGTTTGAACTGTTGGAACGCCTCAAATGGAGAAAACTCCGGGTCGGAATAATCCAGGGCACAGACGAACCCGACTGCCACCCGATCCTTATCCATATGGTAAATGAAACTGCCGCCATAGGTGCCCGTGTCGAGCGGCCAGCCAATGCTGTGTTGGACTAGGCCCGGTTTACATTTACCCGCGGCAACACGCCACAATTCCTTGATGCCTATACCATAGGCCTGTGGGTCTGAGTCAGCATTCAGCTTGAACTTGCTGATCAGTTGCTTGCTGAGGTGACCCCGGCAACCCTCTGCTAGGACCGTCGTTGGCGCATGGATTTCAATACCCCGCATGAAAGTGTCTTTGGGCTGATCGTCACGCCCAATACCCATATCACCGACAATCACACCACCAACAAAACCATCTGCTGTAAAATGGATGCCGGCCGCAGCATAGCCGGGGAAAATATCCACCCCCATCGCTTCCGCCTGGGGTGCCAGCCAAGCACATAATGCACCCAGTGAAACTACAAAATTACCGTGATTCTTCTGCTGTGGCGGGGTGGGTAGTTTGTATCTGGAAGTAGCAGTCAGGAAAGAAAGTTCGTCACGCTCAACCGGAATACAGATGGGTGGCGGATTCTCCTGCCAGGCGGGTAATAATCCATCCAGCACCCCCGGTTCAATTACTGCACCTGATAGAATATGCGCACCAACTTCAGCGCCTTTTTCCAGCACTGCGACCATCAACTCCGGCTTAAGCTGTTTGAGGCGAATGGCACAGGCCAGCCCCGCTGGACCAGCGCCAACAATAACCACGTCGTATTCCATTATTTCGCGTGCAGTCGTTGTTTCGCTCATCTCGATTTCCGAAGGTCTGGTGCCAACAGTACAGTATATCGGCAAATTCACCTGCAGAGAATGTATATCAGTGGTTTTTATCTAAAATAATGGCAGAAAAAAGGGGAATGAATCGTGCTTGTGGTGGGCTCAGAGAAATGGGACTCGGCTGGCTTCATCTGTTTAGTCAAGTTGGCGTAGTTAGCGCATCATTTAGGCGTATTTTTTATTTGTGGGGTCAGGTACATTTTATTTGCTAGTATGCAACATAGTT
>CAYZLS010000225.1:0-4007 GCA_964479355.1 uncultured Wenzhouxiangellaceae bacterium
TGGGCGGCGTAACTGCTGGCTTTCCAGCTTTCCAAAAAAAAACCTCTCTCATCACCATGCACCTGGGGCTCAATAATAACTACGCCGTCAAGACTGGTTTCGAGCACTCTCAACCGTCCGGCCCCCGCTCCAGGACTTGCACCAGGTATTCACCATACCCGCTGCTGCGCAAGGGTTCTGCCAGGCTCAAAACCTGCTCACGGTCTATCCAGCCATTCAGAAATGATATTTCTTCCGGACAAGCCACCTTGAGCCCCTGTCGTGACTCAATGGTTTCGATAAAACTGGAGGCCTGTTGCAAGGACTCGTGTGTGCCTGTATCCAACCAGGCATAGCCCCGGCCCAGTCGTTCCAGGCGCAAGCTACCGTCTTCAAAATAACGGCGATTCAAATCGGTAATTTCAAGCTCACCGCGGGAAGATGTCTGCAGTTCATGTGCGAATTGGCTGGCCCGGTTATCGTAGAAATACAGGCCGGTAACCGCATAATTTGAACGTGGTCGGCGGGGTTTCTCTTCCAACCCAAGCACCTGCATATTTTCATCAAACTCAACCACGCCGTAACGTTCCGGGTCGCGCACCCAATAGCCAAAAACTGTGCTCCCTACCGACCGTTGCATACAGCGGGCGAGTATATCTTTAAGCCCGTTGCCGTGAAAAATATTATCCCCAAGGATCAGACAGGAGGGGCCTCCCGCCAGGAATTCTTCACCGATAATCAAGGCCTGCGCAAGCCCGTCCGGACTTGGCTGTGCCGCAAATGTAATGTGTATACCCCATTGGCTGCCATCACCCAGCAGTTGCTGGAACAGAGCCTGCTCATGCGGTGTTGTGATGACCAGTATTTCCCGGATTCCCGCCTCCATTAAGGTGGAGAGCGGATAGTAGATCATCGGCTTGTCATACACGGGTAGCAATTGCTTGCTAACCACCCGGGTTATTGGGTATAAGCGTGTGCCGCTACCACCGGCAAGGATGATACCTTTTCTGTCGTGAGTCATAAGACAGGTTCAGAACGGAATATCGTCATCCGTAAAACTGTTGTCAGCCTTTGCTTGCGCAGCAGCCGGCTGTGCCGGAACCTCATCACGAAAGCCACCGCTTTGGGGCAGGCGGTTACCACCCTCTGCGCCACGACCACCCAGCATCTGCATTTCGTTACCCACTATTTCTGTTGTATAGCGGTCCTGACCGTTCTTATCCTGCCATTTTCGGGTTTGTAGTTTGCCTTCAATATAAACCTGTGAGCCCTTGCGCAAATACTCACCGGCGATTTCAGCCAGCCGCCTGAAAAACACGACCCGATGCCACTCGGTTTTTTCCTGCCTCTCGCCAGTCTGTTTATCCTTCCAGGAATCTGTAGTCGCCACACTGATGTTGGCGATTGCAACACCGCTGGCGGTATATTTCATATCAGGATCATTACCCAGATTACCCACCAGGATAACTTTGTTTACACCTCTTGCCATCAACTATCTCCCGCTATGCAGAGCCCTGCTCCGCCGTTCAAATTCAGACTCCAAAGTGTAGCATACACAATCAGGTACGCTTCCTGTTTTCGCTGGGTTGCAGCCATATTTTCATCACTACTGCCCACAGTGCACAAACTGCTCCTGCAACACTTAAAGTCACCACTTCTCCACTGAACCCTAACAACCAACCGCCACTAACTCCACCGGCAAACGCACCCAGAAACTGAAACGTTGTATATAACCCCATTTGTTGTCCCCGGCCGGCAGAACCAACCAAGCGGCTGACGAGTGAAGGCATGGTTGCCTCCAGCAAATTAAACGCCAGAAAAAAACCCAGCGACAATCCGATCACAGCCGCTATCGACCCGCTTAAAGACAGCAAGCCAAGCGTGCCACCGAGCAGCAAAAATGCCAGCGGTATGGCCCTGCCCTCATGCTTTCCAGCCGCAAGCCGCCGCAATAATGGAAAAGCCAACACGACGGAACCCAGCATAGCGGGCACGTATACCTGCCAGTGATGCGCCAGCGAAAAACCTAAATGACTCACCAGCATACCCGGCAAAACCACAAATAACAGGGTCATTACTGCATGCAGCAAGAATACCGAAATGATCAACGGCCAGATACTGCCGTTTTCCCCGGGTTCTTGTAGGTTATCTTCTGTTATTTTACCGCCGCGAGGCAGGCTGAATACCAGCACAACCCCCATCACACCCAAAGCACTTGTCAGCCAGAAAAGCCCACTCAAACCCAACACCGTGGCCAACGGTACTGAGATCATCATTGAAAGTAAAAACGACATGCCAATGCCCATGCCAATCAGGGCCATTACGACACTGCGGTTTTTTGCCCGCGTGTGGTCAGCGGCAAATGCAAGCGCAACCCCCGCAACAGCGCCACAGCCTTGCAAAGCGCGCCCGGCAATCAACATACTCATTGAGCAACAGGGGCCGGCGACCAAATCGGTCTGATAGCTTGCCAAAGGGTTGCTGCAACAAGGCCTGGGTCAAGCCGTAAATCCCCACTGCCAGGCCGGCCTTGGCGGGGCTGAAACCGGGCACATCTGCTGCCAGCAGCATGAACACCGGTAGAATCATGAATAAGCCAAGCATACGCAGAGCAATCACGCTGGTAAGCGTGATGCCTGTACGTAATTCAAGCGCGTTGAGTTGAGCAAACAAGCAATGAGCCCTCAGTGGATTGGCGGCACAGTATAGGACTCATGTGACAAAAAATCACAACAATTATCCTCATCCGGACACGATCATTTATAATCCACGCAACACCAGCACCCAAGGGCCTGTTAACACTTACTAGGCCCTAATAACTGCAGGCTCAAGCAAACATATGACCAACCCCACCAAATCTGCCGGTTCAGACAAGACGTCTCCGCTTGAGCAAATTGTTGCACTGAGCGCAGCGGATATGGCGCAAGTGGATCAGACCATTCATGCAAGCCTGCAATCCGACGTCGTGCTGATCAACCAGATTGCCAACTATATTGTCACCAGTGGCGGTAAACGCCTGCGACCGATGCTGCTGGGCCTTTGTGCCCATGCTTGCGGTTACCAAGGACAGGACCACATACCGCTGGCGGCCATCATTGAGTTTATTCACACCGCCACACTTCTGCATGATGATGTGGTGGATAAATCTGATCTCAGGCGCGGCCAGCAAAGTGTGCACACAGTGTGGGGCAATGCAGCCAGTGTCCTGGTCGGTGATTTCCTTTACTCGCGCAGCTTTCAGATGATGGTAGGTCTCAATTCGGTGCGTATCATGCAGGTGCTGGCAGATGCCACCAACACCATAGCCGAAGGCGAAGTACAACAACTGCTGAATATGGGTAACCCGGAAGTAAGCCAACAACGTTACATCCAAGTCATTGAGAACAAAACCGCCAAGCTGTTTGAAGCCACCTGCCTGCTGGCAGCCATCATCAGCAAGCAATCAGCTGAAGTCGAAACCGCGTTGGCAACCTATGGCAACCGCCTGGGTACGGCTTTTCAGATAGCAGATGACGTACTGGATTACGCCGGTGAAGCTGATGTCATGGGGAAACATGCCGGCGCTGACCTGGCAGAAGGCAAACCAACCCTGCCACTGATTCTCGCCCGCGAACGAGGTAGTGAGACAGAACGTGAACTGCTGGATGCAGCTATTCGTAACGACGGCATGGATGACCTGACATCAGTACTGGTCATCATTAAGAGCACAGACTCGCTTAATGCGGCCATGAACTGCGCCAAAAAACAGGCTCTGGAGGCACGCCAGGCGATTGAAATTTTACCTGCCTCACCCTGGCGTACCGCACTTGAGGAACTAGCGGACTACAGCGTAGCTCGCGAGAACTAGTCTTCAGGATTCAGATGTTGCTTCTTCTAATGGAACGCAGTCGTATTCATAGTTGCGTTCTTTTTTGTATTCGGTCACCCAGGGAAACGGGATAGCGACCAGAATACCACCCACAATTGCGCCGCCATCTGGTTTTTCACTGCGTCGAAAACTATGAGAGACGGAATCACAGCCGGGCTTT
>CAYZLS010000226.1:0-968 GCA_964479355.1 uncultured Wenzhouxiangellaceae bacterium
TTATCCGCGTAGGCTGCAGCCACACCGGGTACCAGATTGGTGGCGCCGGGTCCGACCGTACCGAAACAAACCCCCATGGTGTCGGAAACCCGTGATATTGCGTGCGCCATGTGGCCGGCCGCCTCTTCATGGCGCGTCGTCACATAGGTCAATTCCGGGTCTCTCGACGCCCCGTGCATAATCAGACCGATCTGCGCGGCCGGTAGTCCACAAATGTAACGCACCCCGTGTTTCTTGAGTATTGCGAGTAGCACATCGCTGACAGAACCTTTCATTATTATTCTCCTAAAAGCGAGAGTAATTTTCTAACTTATTGCGCACCTTCAGGCCTTTCGTTACATTCCCATTCAGATTGAACAATCCGCCAGTTTCGTTCAGGTGTACGAGCAACTTATGCCTGCAAAATTGCAGGGGCACAGATACCATTAATCTTCAATCTGGTATTTTACTTCCGTAAGCCCTTGGTTCTCTTTCAAGAGGAATCACAACGCCACCTGCAACTACTAGAACAGCAGCCATTAAAAGAAAGGCGGACCATGGAGAACCGCTCATATCCATTAAATTGCCCGAGACAACCGGGCCAAGGAATCCAAGCACGCTCCCGACTGTTAAGACCAGCCCTACTGCCGTTGCAATGTATAAAGCACCTATCCCTTTAATTTCAATTAGGGTTACCAGCATAATCGGCATAATTACTCCCTGGGCAAGTCCGGCAATAACAATACCTGCAACAAGAGGAATGCCTTTCAAAATGATAAAGAACGGGATACAAATACCCATTACAATGACAGGCACAATGAGAAATGGTTTTCTTCTTCCCACTTTATCTGACATCATTCCTCCCAATGGGCTGCTTAGAACACCTGTCAGCATTAACAAGGAAGCCAGCTCTCCTGCTTGTCCTATCCCCCTTTCCTCGAGAACAATGGGCAGTAAGTTTGCAGGGTTCTGCTCCAAGCCTTTGATCT
>CAYZLS010000226.1:978-3997 GCA_964479355.1 uncultured Wenzhouxiangellaceae bacterium
AAATGGGTAAAGAAAAAACACCCACAGAACGTTGCAACCAGCCATACATAGCTGTTTGTGAACACATCTCCAAAATTTTCTGGTGTGCTCCGTTCTCCATCCACAGAAATTGCGTCAGATTTCGGTTTTCTGTACACAAGCATCCAAGCTACTGCTATCAACAAACATATGACGGCTATAAACACCATCACTCCCCTCCAGCCCCCGAACAGGGGCGACAACAAGCTTGATCCGGTCCCAAGCCCTAGTCCAACCCCGATTGGCGCAGCGGACATGATTATGCCATTCACCTTTCCCAGCTCATTTTTAGAAAACCAATCTGCTGCCACCTTTGGAATATTGGGAAATACGATAGCCAACCCCATACCCACCGCAAAGGTTAGGGAAGCAAGTTCAAATACACTGCTGGCAAAACTTCGCAATCCTCCAAACACAACAGCAATGAATATTGCTCCTCCAATTGCTAACCGAGGACCGAATTTGTCACTAATAATCCCTCCGAGAAGAGAAAAAATGACAGTTGCCAAGGGAATCATTCCAAAAACCACCCCCATTTGAGCCTTGCTCAATGGTATATCCTTGTTGATTTCTGAGAAAAGTGGTGGGAGACATGTATAGGTCATCTGCATAATCAAAATAATCAGAAACAGAAAAACAACGATCACCCAACGAAAAGGACTTTCCCTATTTTCCACCAATTTACTTCTCATATGGCTGATAGAAGTCCGGTTATCGCCATAAGGTGGGCTTTTCTTAAGAAAGGGTAATTCTTTAACATCTTTTTCTCCCCGCTACCGCTTCATCAGTACAGGATTCATCAGGGGCCGATTTCAACGGAACAATTGACGTAATGTCGAAATGTGACGGTACGTAAGAGACCCAGTACGAGGGAACCTGTTTCGGCTTCGAGATCCACAGGCAGCAGGTTTCCTGTCACATACTCGAAGCACTTTCATATTCGACAAACATCATCTGAATTCCAAGGGTGTCTTCTTCATTTGCCAGGAACTCCTTGATATTGCGTAAGGGGAGAGGTTTAACCTCATCTGCCTCAATTTTGCCTTCAATCCTAATTCCCTTCTCTTCAAACACGGCCTCATTTGCACCCTCGATTCGAAATGCCACCCTCATCAGCACGCTATCTTTTTCCTCTAGCTTCTTCGCCAGTTGCTTGATATGCGGGGGAGCGGTGTCCTTGACAGGCAGAACAGGGGAGATCAGTTCCACTCCATGCTCCAGGCTCAACATATACCTGGCACCCAAATCCTCAACACGAACGTCTTCGGTTCCTTCGATCTCATAGAATTTCGTTCCAAGTACGCGAGCGAACCATGCAACCGCCTTATCCAAGTCCTTCACACCAATGGCTACATGGTCGAGCCCGTCGATTTTCATGTCGTTTATGCCTTTTGGCTTCTGATTGATTTCGTTGATTTATTCACTCCACCGCTCGGCAATCTTTTCAAAATCGTGGGTCGGGTGGTCGAGAAGCGCGGCGTACCCTTCAAAGGACAGTTGCAACTGGAAGTCATTGAGAATGCGGCGCTTCCAGGAACGCTTTATCAGTTGGTTGGTCAAGCGGCGTACGGGGCGCGAAGCCTTCATGATCATTTCGGCGACCTCCCAAGCGCGGTCCACAAGTTTTTCGGCGGGCAGTACCTCGTTGACCAGTCCGAGATCGCAGGCCGTCTTGGCGTCGATGGCCTGACCCGTGTAGAGGTGATAGGCGGCGCGCTTGGTCCCCAGCAACTCCTGGAAGGCAAGGCCAAGACCATCGCCCGGCACAAACCCCATCAGGTAATGGGGATCCTCGAACTGGGTGTGGGCGGCGCAAAGCGTTATGTCGCACATGAGCGCGAACTCGGTGTGAAAGCCGGGGCCGTTGACGGCGGCGACGGTCGGTATGTCGACGTCGTTCAAGAAATTCTCGATCAGCTTTGTGGCGTCATAATAGGTGTCGTATCCCAATGCGCCGCCGGGCTTACTCTCGGCTTCCTTGATGCTCGACTGATCGTCTTTCGCGATCCAGACCGAACCGGTGGAGGTCAGGATCATCACTTCGTTCTCGGGATCGTTGCCGACGTCATGCCAAGCCTGGCCCCAGGCATTATGCACCGCGAGGCTGTACTGGACCGGCCCACCCTTCGTATGCATGCGCAACAGTATGACGCCGTCTCTGCGCTCCATTATGAAATACTCTTTGTACTTATTTTTGTAATCCTCGAACTTGGATCTTTCGACGATGCTTGTGGGTCCCATGGTTCCTACCTCTTGATTTTCCTGACTTTGAACAGGTATATTTTGTGTGGGGGGGGTTGGTCACGATCAGAAATTGTAGATCGCCTGAAAGCCGAAAGTCCTTGGAGCACCGACTCGACAGATAGAATCCCCGAAAGCAAAGGTCCCGGAAACGGCGTACTCCTCTTCTCCCAGGTTCTTACCGAAGATCTCGAAGCTCCAGTGGCCGTCCATCGTCTCGAATCTCACAAGCCCATTGACGAGTGTATAGGCGTGCTGTCTGTTTTGGGAGCTCTTGAGTGGGGAGAAGTATTGCTCATCGACCCAGGATAGATCTCCCCGAAACGTAAGGTATCCGTAATCGCCCACCGGGATCACGTACTGCGCCCCAAAGGAGAGTTTCCATTCCGGGGCGTACGGAAGTGGATTCCCTGAGGCGTCCGTCGGGGTGTTGTTCTCGCCAACAGCATTGAGGAACTCGCCATACTCTGCATCCAGGTAGGAAATGGAGCCATTTAAGGTGAGAGGTAAAATTGGCATCGCCAATAACTCCAACTCAGCCCCCTTGACCGTCGCCTTCGCGGCGTTCCTGATAATGGAAGCAGGAGGAATAAGAACGTTAACCTGTAAGTCGGTATAATCGTAGTAAAAGACCGTCCCGTTGGCACGCAGTCGATTGCCAAACCAGTCGGACTTGATGCCGATCTCATAGCTCGTAAGATACTCGGGATCAACCGTCAAGCTGGCGAGCGGATTACCGGTATTTACAGTACCACTTTTG
>CAYZLS010000227.1:0-3398 GCA_964479355.1 uncultured Wenzhouxiangellaceae bacterium
AGGGTGGGGCAATTTTCAATGCAAATCCTGGGGCACTTTTCGGTGCAAATAAACAGCCTGTCGCTAGTAGAAAGCGAATTGAAAAAGGTATTGAACATCGAGGAAGCGACTACAGCGGCAACTGCCCGGTTGCCCCAATGCCGGACCCCGCCGGCACCGGGATTGTTTGACTGAAGAAATGAGCCCTGTCAGACTCCCTGCTTGCTGATCCCGACCCGGGGGCGGCAGGGCATTGTTCACCCCAGGCGTAGGAATTGACGTGAGATACTGTAACTGTGGGCTGAAATTTTGTGGCGGATCTTCAGAAAGGGCCAGTATTCACGCTATCCTGCCCCATAAATGGGTGGGATGATCTGTGCCGTATCCGAGGATTTCAGGTAATAATAGTGTTTGAATGACTCATACTCTCCCAGTTCCTAATCTGTCACAGTACTCGCAACCGGCATGAGCGCAGGCGAACGATTACCCGGCACCCCCGATCCCATGCATCGCTGGCATGGCAGTGGCGGCGTCAGCATTGCCGGCGACAGTTGGGGCGACCCGAACGGACCTTTGATCCTGCTGCAGCATGGTGGCGGTCAGACCCGGCATGCCTGGAAAAGCGTCGGAGAAAACCTCGGCCAGGCCGGTTACCACGCGGTCGCGTTCGATGCCCGTGGCCACGGCAATTCCGACTGGGCGCCGGATGGCGTTTACGGGCAGGACATTATGGTCGAGGATCTGCTCTGCGTTATTGAGCAACTTGGCGGCAAGCGGCCGGTGCTGGTCGGGGCTTCGATGGGAGGTAGCACCAGCCTGGTTGCGATTGGCGAGGATCATGTTGACGCAACCGCTTTAGCGTTGGTCGATATTGCGCCACAGATTGAGCCCGAAGGGGTCGACAAAATCAACGCTTTCTTGAAATACAAACCGGAAGGCTTCGATTCACTGGAAGAAGTTGCCGACGCAATCGCCGCCTACCAGCCGCATCGCACCCGCCCTAAAGGCCTGTCAGGTCTGCGTAAAAATCTGCGCCGCGCAGCGGATGGCAAGTACCGCTGGCACTGGGATCCACGCTTCATGACCCTGCACCGCGACACGGACAAATACAGCGCGCGCCTGAACGCCTGCGCCGAAGTGCTCAAGCTGCCAGCCCTGCTGATTCGTGGCGGCTTATCGGATGTCTTAAGCGAGGAAGGTGCGCAGCATTTCCTCGGCTTGTGTCCGCATAGCGAGTACGTCAATGTCACCGGCGCCGCACATATGGTCGTAGGCGATCGTAACGATATCTTCGGTGATGCCGTGATCGAATTTCTGTCCCGCACGGTGCCGGTCGACGGCAGTCCCGTACAACCGGCACACCAACCTGACTCGCATCACGAGGATCCGCCTGGAGACGTCATCGACGTGCCCTGAACGCTATGAGCACTATAGCAACCCAGCTTTGCGCACGAATCATAAGGAACTCTGAATCATGTCGTTAGTACCTAAGCAGGTGAAAAATGAGGCCCGTTTTGCTACGCTGGAACTGCTGCGAGAAACCTGTGAAGACATAAAAAACGATGATGACATCTGGGTTGTAATCTTTACCGGAACAGGTCTGAAAAACCGGGCAGATTTGAATGAATCCTATGAAGGGGGTATATCCAATACGTTAAAGACCACGGTGGCTGGGAAGACATGACGCCAGCTGGATCGTCATTCTGGAAGCCAGTGATATGTGCGGTGAACGGCCATGCTTTGGCTGGCTGCTTTATGCTGTCCTAGCCCGACTTCGTCGATTCGACCCCATTTTGTGCTATTTTCGATGCCTATTTACAGCAGACGAGAAACTGCGTCAGCGCGAAAAGCGGGCTCAACCTGATGCATCAACTCGCGATGAGCGCGCAGAAACGATGGCGGCGGCTACGCGGCTTCCGCTAACTCGCCGACGTCGTCGCCGGCGTGAAGTTTATCGATGGAATTGACGAGAGGAAAATCAGCAGCAGTAAGGCCGCCTGATTCATGAAGCCGTACACCAGATTTGACAGTAGCTCGGTTTTTCATGTCTATCACTCCAACTATGCATGAGGTATCAGGGGTAGAACCGACTTTTTGCTGCCTGCCTTAATTCCGCCTGAAAATCAGGGTGAGCTACTGAGATTATCGCCTCAGCCCTCTCTCGACGCCCTTTCCCCTCTAGATTGACAACGCCATACTCCGTAACCAAATAATCCAAGTAATGGCCTGGAATGGCCACCTGTGTTCCAGCCACAAATTTGGGGACAATACGGGATACGGTACCACCTTTGGCCGTTGACGGAAGTACCGTTATTGTCTTTCCTCCCCGTGAATAGTGACTACCAATAGTGAACTCCACCTGGCCACCGACACCGGATAAAGGAACATCACCAAGATAATCAACGACTATCTGCCCTAACAGGTCGATTGAAAGAGCATTATTGACGGTCACCATGTTATCGTTCGCTGCTATATCGGGCACATTACACACCCGACTGACGTCTCGGAAATCGAAAGCCGGGTTACAATCCAGGTAATCCAGCCACTCCCGAAACTTGGGGTCGGCCTCGTAAACCACCATCCCTGTACAAATGACTTTTTGCTCCGGGAGAAAATGTTGATTACTTCCCTTAATCACACCTGCTTTCATCAAATCTATCATTTGAGGAAAGATTACCTCGCTATAAACACGTAGATCATTCTTGGTACTCAGGAACTCCATACACGCTTCAGAAGCAGTCCCCGACCCCACTTGGAGCGTATCCCCGTCCCTTATTAAGTCAGCAACATGAGAACCAATGACACTGGCTATCCCGGCCTCTTCTTCCGGTGGAATCGGCAGGGGAGGTTTCTCTTTCTTTTTCTTTGGCTGAGGTTCGACCAGGAAGTCTATCTGCGAAATGTGGATACATTCACCGAAGGTCCAGGGCATAAAGGGATCTACCTCGGCGATCACAGTCTTGGCAGTCCGGGCAGCAACAGGTGAATAAAGAGGAAAATGACCAAAACTGCAATAACCGTTCTTGTTTGGTGGCGTCACTTTGAGCATAAAGACATCAGTATATGGGTAATTACCTTTTCTGGTTCCACCCGCCTGCCGCCAGCCATTTTCCAGACCGAAGAGGTAGGGGACAAAGTCAAGTCTCCTCTCGTGTACACCCTCGCGGGTCTGTCGCAGAACAAAGGGTACCAGCACACGAAATGACTCTTCCCAGCCCGGCTGGAACCATGGGAACCATTGAGTCCAGTTTGATACCAGCGTCACATTCCTCAGTTCGTTTCTCCTCGCAGCGAGGGATAAACCCAGGTCCCTTGGAGGAGAAAACGATGGCATACCCACTCTGTCGCCGGATTTCACTACCTTAACCGCCTCTTCTGCGGATACCAACTTACCCTTGTAATTATCGTTCCATATCATT
>CAYZLS010000227.1:3408-3713 GCA_964479355.1 uncultured Wenzhouxiangellaceae bacterium
ACTTGAGAGCTTTTTTGAGAAAGGCAAAATGCTGTCAACATGCATCAGACTACTCAATAACGCCTCGTTCACGCAGTCCACGACAGTCGTCTTTTTTGTAACCCAATTCGGTTAGAATTTCCTCGGTATGCTCTCCGTATCTGGGCATCCACTTGACCTCACCCGGAGTTTCGGACAGTTTAATAGGTATGCCGATCTGCTTTATTTTTCCTATCGGTGGATAGTCCAGTTCCACAACCATCTTGCGATGAAGCATATGCGGATCAGTTAGAACCTCAGGCAGATCTAGAACGGGCGTAACCGAG
>CAYZLS010000227.1:3723-3993 GCA_964479355.1 uncultured Wenzhouxiangellaceae bacterium
TCCATTCCGCCCATTCATCTCGAGTCTTTAAAGCAAAGACTTCACTCAACTCGGCGAAAACTTTGTCTCGCTCCTTACCTGTGGCTCTGAAAAGTGGAATTAAGTTCTCTTTACCGAGTGCACGGCACAATCTCTCCCATAACCAGGGTTCAAGGCAACTAACGACTACATATTCCCCATCTTTCGTCTGATATGTAGTAAGATTTGGCCCACCCCCAGCCACAAGGATTTCACCACGAGGAGGCAATTCATTTCCCCGTTGCCAGTAAA
>CAYZLS010000228.1:0-3991 GCA_964479355.1 uncultured Wenzhouxiangellaceae bacterium
TGGAATAGACCCGGCTTACGAGATCCATGTATCCGATGTCGGCACGCATATGGTTAACGGTTCACTGGAAGAATTGCGCAGCGGGGAATACGGCATTGTACTCGGCGGTGGATTGGCTGTGCGCTTGCGTGTGGGGCAGGGTGACAGGGTAACTATCATTGCGCCCCGATTGAAGGCCAGTCCCTTTGGTGCGAGTCCGTTGATGCGCCGTTTTACGGTGGTTGGCATGTTTGAGTTTGGCGAATATGAAAACGACAGCAACCTGGCCATGGTGCATATCAATGATGCAGCCCGTTTGTTACGTATGTCGGAAAATTCCATCGGTGGAATCCGGCTGAAACTCACCGATCTAGATTCTGCCTGGTGGGTAGCACGAAATATCTCACAGCAACTTGAGGGTATTTACAGGGTCAGGGACTGGAGCCAGGAACGCGGCAATCTGTTTCAGGCGGTGCGCACAGAAAAAACAGTCATGCGGGTCATTCTTTCCCTGATCATCGCGGTTGCAGCATTCAATATCATTTCGATGCTGGTGATGATGGTAACAGACAAGCAGGCGGATATTGCTATCCTCAAAACCATGGGCGCCCGTGCGCGCACCATCATGCGGATATTCGTTGTCCAGGGTAGCCTGATCGGTATTATCGGTACGCTGCTGGGTGTGATCGGCGGTATTTTATTGGCACAAAATATTGCCACTGTGGTGCCACTGCTGGAGGGCGTTTTTGGTTTTAATCTGTTCCCCAAGGATATTTACTACATTACTGAGTTGCCAACTGACCTGCGTAGGGACGACATCATCATGTTTGCGCTCATGTCTCTGGGGATGTCTTTGTTATCAACCTTATACCCGGCCTGGCGGGCATCGAGGACCGATCCAGCCGAGACATTGCGTTATGAGTGAAGTCCAGAACATGGTGATTGAAGCTAATAGTATCTCCCGTGGTTTCCGGCAAGGACCCAAGCGGGTGCAAGTGCTGCAAGATATTAATTTGCGCGTACCCGCAGGTAGCTCAGTCGCCATTGTGGGTGCTTCAGGGGCAGGTAAAAGCACTTTGTTACACCTACTCGGAGGCCTAGACAAACCTGATGAGGGGCAAGTCATTGTTGATGGGCAATCCATATGGCAGATGAATGAGCGTAAACGGGGTGATTTACGTAATTCGCGGATGGGGTTTATTTACCAGTTTCACCATTTGTTACAGGAGTTTACCGCCCTTGAAAATGTGGCCATGCCACTTTTGATCCGCGGAGAATCGGTTGCGGTTGCAGCAGGACGGGCAACAGAGTTGCTGGAAATTGTAGGCCTGGGTCAGCGTCTGAGCCACAAACCAGGGGAGTTGTCCGGTGGTGAGCGGCAGCGTGCGGCAGTAGCCAGGGCCTTGGTGGGTAAACCTGCCTGCGTGTTGGGTGATGAACCCACGGGCAATCTTGATGAGCGCACAGCTAATCATGTTTTTGAGCAGTTACTCGAACTCAATACAGAGTTTAAGACCAGTTTAATCCTAGTCACGCACAATATACGTCTTGCGGCCAGGATGAACCAACGCTTTGAATTACATATGGGAAGTTTACGGCCGCTGTAAGCAGTGTAGTGTACCGAATAGAAGGGGGTTATTTTGAAGGCTTTGGCCCTGCTCATTTCAGGGGCGGTTTCACCATTTCTGTTCGCTTCTGTGTTGTCCTCCTGGTTGGCGTACGTTTTTCTTGCCTTGATTGGCCTGCTTGTCCTGTTTATACGCAGGTCCTCCGGAAAATCCGGATTTAAAGTTTTCTACCTGATACTTGTGTCTTTCCTGCTCGTTACGCTGGCAATCAATCAGCGCCTGGCACAGCGCTTACCCACATCGGAAAATAACTTAAAACAGGAAATTACTGGCACGATCGGCAGTTTGCTGGAATACCGTCATGATTGTGGTGCGATTTCTGTTTATACCCGATAGTACCGGAGTGCCAGTCCCTCCCAAGATTCGAGTTTCCTGGCACCAACGCAGACAGGCTGATGAGCTCGATAAAGTCCCTGAGATACACGCAGGTGAACGTTGACAGTTACAACTGGAATTGCGTACAACCCGGCGTCGCATCAATTTTTATGGTGTGGATATGGAGCGTTGGTACTTCGCCGATAAAATTGGCGCTTTGGCCAATGTTCAGTCCGGTAATAATATACGGCTTGCCGGCCCGCGGCTGCTGGATTCGCAAGCCTGGCGTGAAACGGTGTTGGAACGACTCAAACAAGTCGCGGGTGACTTGCCTGCCTTTCGAGTATTGGCAGCGTTGGCAATCGCGGATCGACAGGGCTTATTAAGCCGTGACAGAAATATTCTGTCAGCGACCGGAACGGGGCATTTGCTGGCGATTTCCGGCTTGCATATCGGGCTTGCAGCGCATGTGCTACTAACTGTTCCCCATCATGGCAGTGCAACGTCTTCTTCCGACGCCCTGCTGGCCACCTTGCAGCCCTCATTGGCACTGATTTCCGCTGCCGCCAATAACCGCTTCGGCTTTCCTAGGCCAGAAGTGCTCCAGCGTTATCGGAATGCCGGTGTACAGACCCTGAACACTGTCCAATGTGGTGGCATTCAAATCCGCGCTGGCGCAGACAAAACCTTCGTTATACGTTCCGCTCGCAAACAGCGTAAAGCCATCTAGCGCTGGCCCGCTGAAGAAGACTGTCCATAAACTGTCCTCCATCGCGAGGTGAGGCCCTCCGACCCAACATTCCAGGCGATATAAAATCAGGCTTCAGGTATTATTCTGTACAGATTTAATTAAAGGAGTGAAACTGCGTGCTGGAAATTATTCTTGCCGGTGGCTGGCTGATGGTCCCGATATTGTTCTGCTCAACTCTGGCGGTTGCAATCATTATTGAACGCTTCTGGACCCTGCGAAGAAGTAAAGTCACACCCCCGGGTCTCGCTGACACGGTTGCAGCCTGGGCGGCCCGGAGTGAGCTGGATCAGCTTCATTTACAGCAACTGCGTTCAGATTCACCTTTAGGCCAGGTTTATGCCGCGGCCCTTGTCAACCGTAGGCGTTCGCGGGAGGTCATCAAAGAAGCGGTTGAAGACACTGGTCGTCATGTTGTACATGAGCTCGAAAACTTTTTGAATACGCTCGGAACCATCGCGGGTATCTCACCATTACTGGGATTGTTGGGCACCGTGATCGGGATGATAAAGGTGTTTTCAACCATCATGACCAGCGGCACAGGTGATGCCAGCGTGCTGGCAGGTGGAATTTCCCAGGCATTGATCACGACTGCGGCCGGACTCACCATTGCGATACCCTGTTATTTCTTCTACCGTTATTTTCGGGGTGTGGTGGCAGAATACGTGATCTCTATGGAAAAAAAGGCGCTTGACCTGATCGATGCCATTGAGCGTAGTAACAAGGCACAGACTGATTTTACTCTGGCCTGAAAAATATGCAGCTACGCGCATCTAAAACTGAAGACCCTGAAATTAGCCTGACATCTTTAATCGATGTCGTGTTCTTGTTACTAATATTTTTCATGGTCAGTACCACCTTTGAACAGCAGGCGGTGTTGAAGGTGGACTTGCCAGAAGCCAGCAATGTGAACGAGCCAGATGACCAAGTGGACGGCTATGAACTGATAATCGATCAACAGGGGCAGTTTTACCTGAATGAGCGGCAATTGACAGATGGAAAGCCGGCCACTTTGCGAGCAGCATTGATCGAGGCTGCGGGTGAAGATCGCAGTATGCCGGTCATCCTGAGGGCTGATGCCGAGACCCCCCATCATTTTGTGGTTACGGCAATGGATATCACTGCGCAGCTTGGTTTTAAGCGGCTCTCTATTGCAATTGAGCGTATTTCAGAAGACACGCTCTGATTCTGCATGAAGTATCCGGACTAAGCATGCAAGAGCAGACCACTTTCACTCCAGGCACCGTCTACAAACGCTTGTGGGCGTATACGCGAAAATACTGGTGGATGTTTGTCATCGGGATTGCCGGTGTCAGTCTCG
>CAYZLS010000229.1:0-392 GCA_964479355.1 uncultured Wenzhouxiangellaceae bacterium
ACTGATCAACAATCTCAATGGCGGTAGTTTCAAAGCTCAGTTCAAGCGAGCGGATCGGAGTCGTGCCCAATTGGGGCTGGTTTTGGGTGAGGATGAAATTTCCAGTGGACAGGTCACCGTCAAGTTTTTGCGTACGGGTGATGAGCAACTGCAGCTTGCACGTAGCGAGATCGCAGACTGGATGTTGACTTATATCAGCTCCGTGTAGGAGCATTTTCAAATGATGGAACGATAACAACTTATGTCTGATTTATATGATACTCACGAACAAGGTGAACGCGTAAAAATCTGGTTACGGGAAAATGGCAGTGCGATGGTCATGGGCCTGGTCCTTGCTTTTGGCATGATGTACGGCTACAAGCAGTGGCAGGCTTGGCAAATTTCCAGTCGCC
>CAYZLS010000229.1:402-3988 GCA_964479355.1 uncultured Wenzhouxiangellaceae bacterium
CGCCAGCAGGCATCCGCCGAATACCAGGTGTTGTCTGGGTTGCTTGATACCGGCAACATGGATGCTGCAGTATCCAACTATGAAGTGTTGAAATCAAAATACCCGAAATCAGCCTATACCGCTATGGCTTCCATGCTGATGGCCAGCGCTCGGCTGAATTCCAGTCAAATAGATATTGCCGCCAGGGCGCTGACCCATGCCATGGAAAATGCACAGCCCGAACCGCTCAAAGTGATCGCCCGTGAGCGCCTCGCGCGAATCAGGTTGAATCAAGGGGATTCTGCAGGTGCTTTGAAACTGCTTGATGAAGCTGGTTCTGAGATCGGGTTTGAAGCTCAGTTTGCCGAAATCCGCGGGGATATCTACCTGGCAAATGGTGAAACGGCATTGGCACAGCAAAGTTATCTGACAGCACTGGACTTACTCGAAGAACGGGTGGGGAACCGGGAATACCTGAGTTTGAAACTCGAAGCCCTCAGCGCGAATCCAGCTGTAGTCGAAAATGCTGAAACCGGTGGGGACGAACTGTGAAGCGATGGCTTATCCCTGCACTGGCAGCATTGCTGCTGCTCAATGGTTGCAGTTGGATCAAAAGCTGGGGTGAGGATGATGATGCCAATGCACCCGCTGAACTGGTCGATTTTGAGGCTACGCTTAAAGTGGGTAAAATCTGGTCCAGCAGTGTAGGAAGCGGACTGGACAAGGCTGGACGGCAACTTCGGCCAGCCTTTTCTTCAGGTAAATTGTATGCAGCCGATTATAAAGGCCTGCTAATGGCGGTTGATGCCAACAGCGGTAGCAAGCAATGGCAAATCAAAACCAAGCTGCCGTTCACCGGTGGACCCGGCGTTTCAGGAAATCTCTTGCTGATGGGCACACAAGATGGTGAAGTATTCGCCTTTGATGCCACCAATGGAGGTCAGCTTTGGTCTGCCACGGTAACCTCAGAAGTGCTGGCAGCACCTGCTGAAAATAATGGTGTGGTGGTCGTGCGTTGTATTGATGGACGAGTATTCGGTTTGGATGCCAATACTGGCACGCGCTTGTGGGTTTACGACCACAGCGTCCCATTACTGACACTGCGCGGCAACTCACCGCCATTGCTACGTGCAGGCGTAGTCTTCATCGGCTATGACGGCGGACAGGTCGTGGCCCTCAAGCTGGATGACGGCAGCTTGATGTGGGAGCAAACCCTGGTGACCGTTGAAGGCCGCACTGAGCTCGAACGCTTGTCAGATATTGATGGTCAGTTGGTATTTGTTGCCTCCGACTTACTGGTTTCAAGTTACAAAAACAGACTCGCTTCATTGGCGGCAAACTCCGGCCGTCTCTTATGGTTTAAGGATATTTCATCCGCCACGGGAGTCACTGTAAGTCGGGTCAATCTGGCGCTCAGCGATAAAGACGGCAATTTGTGGTTGGTTGACCGGCGTAATGGCGCAGAATCCTGGAGACATAACCAGTTATTACGCAGGGGGCTGACCCGCCCGGTTTTCTATGGCAATTTTGTGGTGGTTGGGGATGCCGAAGGTTACTTGCACTGGGTTAACAAAAGTGACGGTCAGTTTACGGCACGGGCCAAGGTAGGAGGTAATGGCTTTGCAGGCCCTCCGCTAGTTGTCGGTAATACACTGTACGTTATGACCAACAAGGGCAGCCTGGTGGCCTTTCGGGCAGGCGCGGCGCTTAATTAGGGCCTGTTAACACTATTCATCATGTTACCCGTTGTAGCCATCGTCGGCCGGCCTAATGTCGGTAAATCAACACTTTTTAATGCGCTCACGCGTACTCTCGATGCGTTAGTTGCTGATATTCCCGGGGTTACCCGGGACCGTCAATATGGGATCAGCAATGTGGGTGAATTACCGTGCGTGTTAATTGATACCGGTGGTCTAGTTCAGCAGGCTGAAGGCATAGATTACCTCACAGCCCGCCAGGTACTGCAGGCCATTGATGAGGCCCAGCTGGTATTTTTCGTGGTGAGTGCAAAAGAAGGCCTGACCCACGCTGATGAAGAAATCAGCAAAGTATTGCGTCAGCGTGACCGACCTGTATTGCTGGTTGGTAATAAGACAGATGGTACGGATCCGGATATGTCATTGGCGGAATTTGCTGCTTTGGGCATGGACCAGGCACTGCCGGTAGCGGCTACTCATCGTCAGGGTGTTACCGCCCTGATGGAACAGGCAATGACGGTTTTGCCGCCAACTGCAGCATCGGACGCAGAGCTTGAAGTTGATGAAAACCAGCTGACCCTGATTAACCATTTGTTGGGCGAAGAACGAGTGATGGCTTACGACTCACCCGGGACTACCCGTGACAGTATCAGTGTCTTCATGGAACGTGGGGGCGTAAAGTATGAGTTGATAGACACAGCAGGTGTCCGCAGACGATCTCGGGTCAGGGACGCAGTCGAAAAATTCAGCGTCATTAAAGCACTGCAGGCCATAGATCGTGCTCACGTAGTGGTCTTAATGCTGGATGCGACAGAGGGAATCACAGATCAGGATTCCACCCTGCTGGGTCACATCCTGATGCGGGGCAGGGCGTTGGTTATTGCATTGAATAAGTGGGATGATCTCGAGACTGACCGGCGCGCTCGAGTGTTGTCTGAACTGGACCGACGCTTGCCATATGTTAACTGGGTCCGGAAAATTCGGCTATCCGCACTACGTGGAACCGGCCTGAAACGCCTGCTTAAAGCAGTCGGTGAAGCCTGGCGAAGCGCAACAATTGACATGCCAACGCCGGAATTAACCCGGGTATTACAGCAGGCCTGGCAGGCCCATCAACCCCCCATGAGTCAAGGGCGGGCTTCACGTTTGCGGTTTGCGCATGCCGGCGGTAACCTACCACCGAGAATCATTATCCACGGCAACAGGACAGAGGCTATCCCGACAGCGTATAAACGATATCTTGAAAATGTATTTATCAAACACTTCAAACTGACCGGCACGCCTTTATTGGTTGAATTCCGCAGTGGTGATAACCCTTATAAAGACAAAAAGAATAAGCTGGCACAACGGCAGTTGGCGAAACGCAAGCGCTTGAAAAAACTCACCAAAAGAAAAAAGTAGACTTAACAACTGTGGACGAGTTCAGCACTGAAGCTGCGTACCATCACCTACCGGGTACAGCCTCCAGAGATACGCTGCAAGTACGTCTTGTAGCGCCCCCGGCTCGGGCTCCATGCTTCGCTCTACCGAGTTCATCCGTGGGCTAGACATAATGATTTGACCTACCCAACCTCAAATCGCGTGGATTAAGCTAGAGGTTTGGAAACCATAGGTTCAGAGCCAGGATTGAAACAGTAACAGCAATCGGCGCCATCAGGCAGGCAAAGGACATTATCAGATATCCAGCTTATATTGGAATGGATGTGCACAAGGAAACTATTGCGGTAGCGGTGGCCCTGGCAGGCCGGGAGGAACCGGAGTTTAGAGGAGAGATTGCCAATAGGCCGAAGAAGGTAGCCAGGCTGGTAGAGCGCTTGAGCCAAGAGTTTGATGGTGAGGTGCTGCTATTTTGCTATGAGGCTGGCCCCTGTGGCTATGTACTGTATCGTCAGATACTGGAACTGGGTCAT
>CAYZLS010000230.1:0-3131 GCA_964479355.1 uncultured Wenzhouxiangellaceae bacterium
TGACCGCGCCGGCAGCAAAAACCGATGACGCCTGCGAGGCATGGAACCTGGAAGGCCTGGCCCAGCGGGCCGTGCGGGAACTCAAGAATGCGTGTCCGGGCCTGGGCGTCATAACGGATGTTGCCCTGGACCCGTTTACCAGTCACGGGCAAGACGGCCTGCTCGATGAAAACGGTTATGTGGTTAACGATGAAACAGTTGCCGCTTTGGTCAAACAAGCGGTTTCACATGCGCAAGCCGGGGCGGATATTGTGGCTCCTTCTGATATGATGGACGGCAGGATTGGCGCCATCCGTGAAGCATTGGAAGCGGGTGGTTTTATCAACACCCGGATTCTGGCCTATTCTGTCAAATACGCTTCTGCCTTTTACGGGCCGTTCCGGGACGCGGTGGGTTCAGCAGATGCACTGGGCGGCGGTAACAAATACACCTATCAGATGGATCCGGCCAATGCCGATGAGGCTCTGGCGGAAGTTGCGCTGGATCTTGATGAAGGTGCAGACATGATCATGGTTAAACCGGGCATGCCCTATCTGGACGTGGTCCGTCGGGTTAAAGACGCGTTCGGTACGCCGACCTATGTCTACCAGGTTTCCGGTGAATATGCGATGCTCAAAGCGGCCTCCATCAATGGCTGGCTGGATGAAAAGGCCGTGGTCATGGAGGCCCTGACGGGCATAAAGCGCGCCGGTGCAGATGGTATTCTGACGTATTTTGCATTACAGGCAGCCGCGTGGATCGGAGCAGAAAGCTGATCAGACTGGCCTTATTTGGCACGCCGATAAAAGCGTCATTGTCACCTCGTATCCATCGGTTATTTGCCCAACAATTCAGACTTGAGTGTGAGTTTCAGTGCATCGAAACTGATCTCGATAATTTCCCTGAGAGCCTTAAAATATTCCGGCTTGGTGGCGGTACAGGCTGCAATATTACCCTGCCACTAAAAGAGGCAGCCTGGCAGTTGGCCACGGGTGCGACTGCTGAAGTCAAGCAGGCACATTCTGCCAATACGCTCGTGTACCGGCCCTCAATTGGCTGGTTTGCGCATACCACCGATGGCGCGGGTCTGGTTCGGGATTTGATCGTTAATCATGGCCACCAACTTGCTGGGCAGCGCGTGCTGGTTTTGGGTGCAGGTGGTGCAAGCGCAGGAATACTCGGTAGTCTGCAGGCTGGCGGACCCCAAGAAATTGTGTTGGTGAATCGTAACCAGGAGCGGGCCAGGGCATTGGCGAAGCGGTTCGCTCCAGGTGGGAAAATCACGATTGTAAGCTGGGGAGATTTAGTTGCGAAGGGTCGTTTTGAGCTGGTCATCAACGCCACTTCAATGGGTCATAGTGGTGAAGCACCTGCGCTTGAACCAACGTTGTTTGCACCGGGTGCTATGTGTTATGACCTGAACTACCACCGCGCCAGTCAACCACTGCAGAAATTGTGTGAGCAAATGGGGCAGCCATATATCGATGGGCTTGGCATGCTGGTGGAGCAGGCTGCAAATAGTTTCCAAATCTGGACGGGCAAGCGCCCGGATAGCGTCGGGGTGATTAATGAATTTGACGACGGACAACCATTGCCGGAGTAAATAGTAAATCGTCATAGCCGGTTAGCTGAAAATAGTTTTCTAAGCCTTATGCCCTCGGCATTGGCTCAGCCAGCCCACCTGATTCGTCCAGTTCCGGGTAATCAAGATCATGCCGCTGGCAATAATCCGCCAGCATCGGGTGCAGCCATTCAAACCTTTGGCGTTTCAAGGTAACGGCATCCAGGCTGGATTGAGCATACATGCCCACGAGTTGTCGTTGTTGTTGTGCTTCATACAGCACAACAGCACAGGCAACGGAAACATTCAGCGACTGACTGACACCCAGCATTGGGATATTGATTTGCTGGTCAACAAACTTTAGAGTTTCCTCACTGACGCCGAACAACTCCGAGCCCAGCACGATGGCGGTAGGCCGGGTGTAGTCAACCTCACGATAATCAACAGTGGTTTCGCCGAGATGTGCAGCCACCAACTGGAAGCCTTCGGCTTTGAGGTGGGTACAGGCAGCTTCGAGATTGTTGTGGGTCTTGATGACCAGCCATTTTTCAGCGCCCTGGGAGGTATTCCAATGGGTTCGAAGCGGGTCTTCACCCACCAGCACGTGCATTGCATTGATACCCACAGCATCGCAGGTACGCACGATGGCAGAAAAATTCCGGGGCTTGTGCAGATTTTCCGCAAATACGGTCAGGTCGGGTTGGCGCCGGGCAAGTACTGCATCGAGCCTGGCGGAACGCTCAGCTGTCACGCAGTGTTTTCCAGGCATTGGTTGCCGTGATCACGGTCTGGCCCAGCAACAATGCCGGCATCACCATAATCAGTGATTTGAGTAAAAATACCAGTGATAGCCCGCCCGCCTCGCGTGATTGCTCCATGAGTCGCCAAGAATTTGCCACATAGGGCCAACTGATGAGCAGGAGAAAAATACAAAATGGTAGCAACAAAAAAAGGCAACCCAGCAGGTTGACCCATGTACGTTTTCGGTCTGACATTTGAGTATAAAAAATATCCACCCGGACATGTCCGTCCAGTTGCCAAGTCCAAGCGATCGCAATCGAAAATACGGTCACGTGCAGGTAAGTCAGTGACTCCTGTAACCAGATCCAGCCCAGGTTGAAGCCATAACGTAAGATCACAATCGAGAAGGTTAGCAGCACCATTGCCAGGGTTAGCCAGGCGACGGCTTTTCCGCTGGCTGCAATAAAAGCAGAAAAACTTCCGAATTTGGCCTGCATCTTGTACCTACCAGTTGTTGCGGGTCACCAGTCTTTCAGTTTCCAGTATACCGGTTGCACCGGGTTTAATTTTTTGCCGTTTTCGCTAAGCTCCAGCTGACCGTCACCATTTGCATCGAAATAGTAATAGGCCGGCCCTTTAATGGGCGTAATTTTGATCATGTAAACGCGGCCGTTTTGAGAGTATTCCTCGATCCGTTCACCTTCACGCTCAGAGATAATAACGCTGGGCTCAAGTTGTTCATTCTGAACTTTGGGGGGTATGGGTGGTGGCGCAGCAGGATCATTATTGATGTTGTTATTCTCAAGTGCAAACGCCATCCTCCAATTCAGCACGCCGACACTTAATAATA
>CAYZLS010000230.1:3141-3941 GCA_964479355.1 uncultured Wenzhouxiangellaceae bacterium
TCAGGTTTCATTTATGTTACCCCATGGGGTCTGTTGAAAGCTGTCAGACCCATATTTACAAACGGACCCACCCGTTTGTTCTGTAAACTGAACCAGGGTGGTTCATTCGCTAGTTTTTCGATACTCTCAGTGTAGCAGACCCGCAAACCTGAATATGGATTACAAGCTGTATGAATGCCGAGCATACCCTCTACCTGGTTGATGGCTCTTCGTATCTTTACCGGGCTTTTCATGCCTTACCCAAACTGACCAATTCTACGGGTGAGCCAACTGGGGCACTGCTCGGTGTCGCGAACATGTTGCGGCGTTTACTAAACGAAACAGAGAGCCACAATATTGCGGTGGTATTTGATGCTAAAGGCCCGACGTTCCGGCATGAAATGTATGCTCAGTACAAGGCTAACCGTCCACCGATGCCATCGGAACTCAGGCAGCAGGTTGAGCCGATCCATACCCTGGTCAGGTTGTTGGGTCTGCCATTGATACAGGTGCCTGGTGTTGAGGCAGATGATGTTATCGGTACGCTGGCAAACCAGGCGGCAACGCAGCAAATCAATTGTGTTATTTCCACCGGCGATAAAGATATGACGCAGCTTGTAAACAGCAAAGTCAAAATTATGGATACCATGAAAAATGTGGTGATGGATGACGCGTATGTGTTTGAGAAGTTTGGTGTGCATCCCACGCAAATGATTGACTTTTTAGCCTTGGTGGGCGATACCTCGGACAATGTGCCGGGCGTGCCTAAAGTGGGTCCTAAAACCGCAGCTAAATGGTTGGCCCAATATAAAACTTTAGAT
>CAYZLS010000231.1:0-3878 GCA_964479355.1 uncultured Wenzhouxiangellaceae bacterium
AGACAACAATCATCACCGACCGCAAGACCGGCCGCTCCAGAGGCTTCGGCTTCGTGAACATGTCTTCCGCCGCCGCCCGAGCCGCCATCGATGCGCTTCATGGTTCGAAACTCGAAGGCCGGGACCTGATCGTCCGCCCGGCGCGGCCGAGGCGCTAGCGCCGCCGCTTCCACACCTCAACACTGTTGGGCCACCAGGCCCAACTGAAAGGAGAGCCGATGAAGGCTCCACATCCCGCGTATGCATACGCGACACCAAATATCAATCACCTCCGACGCGGTGAGATCTACCGGGCTACAACCCGAGATCGCATCGTGGTCGGCGAATACCTTGGACTAGAGACGCCACACGGCGACCGAGCGATTCTGCTCCGCCACGGCAACGGAACCGAATCAATAGCGCTCTGCAGCGTCATTTCCATCCTGCCAATAGCCGCCTAACCCAAGATGACCCCGGCGGTAGCCCGCCGGGACGAGACGGTTCGCGGGCTGCCGAGAACCACCATTCATCCAATAGAATTGCCGACATCGTAAAGACCGATAGCTCCCGGTTCGATCCTACGAATCCGATACCGTCTGCGCCCTCGCTGATGAGCCAACCCGAGCGTTATCGGTGAAATACTTGATGGTTGGCCGGTAGCGAGGCCGGGCAAACTCCGTCACCAAATGCCGCCGCCGCCTCGGAATCCGAAAGCACTCTGACGTATACGTAGCGAATCTCCCGGTGGTAGTCCTCGTAGCAATGCTCACCGGTTACCGTCTTCGGATCGGCAAAAGTTGGAGACTCCAGCAACGTCCGGATCGAAGATTGGGGACCGTTCAGATCGACGGCGCCATCGGCGCCGGTCTTGACCACGAACCCCCAGTCGATAGGCGCAAATCCACCCGCCGGATCAAAGGGGGTGAGAAACCATCCGCCGGCGATGGACCCGACGACGTCTACCTCGAAATCACAGTCGGAATCATCAACGTGGCCTTGCCACGAGCCGAACTTGGACCTGAATTGTGAACGAAGCGGTTCGTCGTAGTAGTCGAATGGGCATGCAGCACGGAGAAGATGCTCGAGATCAGCTGATTGCTCGTAACGCGCCTGGTTGGCGAACTGGACCGTGTTGGAATCGTTGACAAGCACAAAGTCCCAGGTGTGGGCCGGCTCGGTGCCGCTCGTGTAACCGACCAGATCACCGCCTTGCACCTCGATCTGAATCGGTACCTCGGCATCTCGAGTGTCACGTACTGGATCTTCGGGAGTCACCGCCGCAAATGGCCCAACCAACTCGCTGAGGTGATCAAACCAGAAGGCGACCTCGCACGACACTTCAAACCGTATGTAGAACTGCGACAGTTCCAATATCTCACCTTCCCACGATTGCATCGTCCCGATGTAGTGGGTGATACCGACGGCTGTTGCATCCAATGGTGCGTAGACAGGAACGAGCGGTGCGCGGTTGTCCGCATCGGTGACGATCTTGTGATATTGACGATTCTTCAACCAGTTGCCGCTAGTGACAATCGTGGGGTTGATGAACTCGATCTGGTCCAAATCGGTATAGGCGTGAGTGAACTGTGGACTCGGATCCGAAACGCACCGATCGTCGATTGGTACGATCTCGGTTACCGGTGAGGAAGTAGAAGGCGAGCCGTCGTCCGGCGAAGGGTGCCCTTCAGGGGACAATCCAACAGCCTCCGGCCGTTCCTCAGCGCCAAGGGTCGAGTCCTCGTCCAGCTGCCCACTAGTGACGACTGGCTGATCGGCAATGATGGGAGCCTCTTCTGCCGGCACGGCCGGGACGTCCTTCCCTCCGCAGGCAACCGCAAGCACCAGAAACAGGGGGACAGCCGGGTGGGCGCGACGAGTAACCATGTCATAATCTTCGGCATTTGCACACTATCGCTTGACGGCGCCACCTCACCGGAAATACGAAAGCAATTCCCGCACCATGCCTGCAGTGGTTCCCCACAAGATCCCTTCAGGAAACTCGTAGAACCACAGGGTTCGTCCCGCCGTCCATTCGCTCGTGCGCCAATTGGCGTCCGGGAGGAGTTCGTCGATCGCCGGTTCGAGAATCGCCTCGACCTCGGTTAGCTGCCTAGTGAACTGGATGGGTCTCTCGATCCGGGCCACTACCGGGACGATCAACATCTCGGCCGATCTCGTGTGAGTTGGCTGCAGGCCGCCCAGGATCTCCACGACATTTTCGCGGGGTAGTCCGATCTCTTCATATGCCTCGCGCATGGCGGTGTCCACGGGGCCCTCGTCGTCGGGTTCCATCATGCCGCCGGGAAACACCACATCTCCGGGATGAGTCGGCATGTGATCGGGACGTCGGGTCAAGACGATCCGCAGCCGCCCCTCGTCTTCGTACAGCGGGACGAGGACAGCAGCCTTTATACGATCCGGAACTGGAACCGGTGGCAACGCCACCATCGGCGCCCAGAGTGCTGTCATCTCGACATCGTACGGCGATAGGCTTCACAACCCATGAGACCAATTCGATGAGTCGCGGTCTGTCAACCCGTGTCAGGCGTACACCCAGGCTCGAACTTCGTCCATTTCGTCGACGCGATGTCGATTCACTCATCACCGCTGTCGCCGATTCGATCGAGGAGTTGGAGCGTTGGTTACCGTGGGTACATCGCGAATACAGCAGAGCCGACGCCCTCCGCTACATCCGCGACTCCTCGGCAGCGTGGATCGAGGGTCAGGCGCATGACTTCGCCATCAGGATGCCCGGAATTCCCGATGATCACATCGGGAACATCTCGATTTGGCCCGTTTCCCGCCGTGACCAGTCCGGCGAAATCGGATACTGGATCAAGACGTCAGAAACGGGAACCGGGATCGCCACAGAAGCCGTAACGGCCGTACTGGCAGTCGGATTCGAAGAAATGGCTCTGCACCGAATAACACTCCGGATCGCCGTCGGCAACGTCCCGAGCGAACGGATAGCCGAGAAGCTCGGCTTCGTCCACGAAGGACTGCTTCGCAAAGAAGTACTCGTAGCCGGGGAGTGGATCGACCACACCCTGTGGGCAATGCTCGAGGAGGAATACGGGGTGGAACGCGAGCGGTGGATTGAAGAGGGTTGGGCTACTCCGTAGACCAACCCAGCCGCCAGTCATCAGTCCCCAGCCTCCAGCCGCCTCGCTTCGCTCGCTCCCCCACCAAAGGTAAGCGTTGTTTAACGGTGCAAACCACTCCCCCTTGAGAAAGGGTCAACGGCCGAAGGCCGTTCGTGGAGGGTACCGCCTCGTCGCTAATTGCTAGTTGCTGACCACCGATTGCTCCAAGAAACGCGTAAGGGGCGGGTCGTGAAACCCGCCCCTTACAGCATCAAACGCGATCAGCTCGCGATTAGAAGTCCATCCCACCCGGATCCGGCATGGCCGGAGCGGGGGGTGTGTCTTCCTTCTTCTCGGCAATAAGCGCTTCGGTCGTAATGAGCAGTGCCGCTATCGAAGCAGCATTCTGCACCGTTGATCGAGTCACCTTGGCCGGGTCGGCGACACCGGCCTTAACGAGATCCTCGTACTCGCCGGTTGCGGCGTTGAAGCCCACATTCCCGGTAAGTTCACGGACCTTCTCGACAATTACGCCGCCCTCATATCCGGCGTTATACGCGATCTGACGGATCGGTTCCTCGAGCGCCTTGACGACCAGGGCGCGTCCCGTCTTCTCGTCGTCAGTTCCGCCGCGCATCTTGTCAACAGCGTCCTGGGCACGAAGCAGAGAAACACCGCCACCGGCGACGATTCCCTCTTCGACCGCCGCCTTGGTCGCCTGGATGGCGTCTTCGATGCGGTGCTTCTTCTCCTTGAGTTCTACCTCGGTGGCTGCGCCGACCTTTATAACGGCCACGCCGCCGGCCAGTTTGGCAA
>CAYZLS010000232.1:0-3862 GCA_964479355.1 uncultured Wenzhouxiangellaceae bacterium
ATGGTCGCTGCCCGGCCTTTTTTTCATTGGCAATCCCGGCTGCGTGCGGTCCAGTCGGACACTGGCAGTATTAGATCGCGCCAACTTTTCCAGTGTCTTCTGTTCATCTGCGCTCAAGGTGATGATGGGTGCAACACGCATTTCAATACTCCTGTCATGGGATCTAAGCATAGGACAGAAGCGACTCATGTAAGTTTTATTAATTATGCAGCACTACACTAGTTTGGATTTGTTAGCGCAGGTTAACCAAAAACCGAGCCTATGCCACCACCATTGAGGCGCCACTGCGTAAAATTCAACAGCAGGGAAAACAACAGCCAAACGCCAAGCGGCAGCATCAGGCTGAATGCTTCGGGCTTGATGGCTCTGAAGACTTTTATAACCACCAATACAAGTAGTAACCAGATACCCATGACTGGTAGCGACCAGCCGATCCGATGCAAACCGAAAAACATCCACGACCAGAGGATACCAAGCAGCAATTGCAAGCCCCACAAGCCCAGCGCCGCTTGCGCAAGTCCCCTCATAGTGTCCCACACCAACCAGGCAGAAACTGCGATTAATACATACAATACCGCCCACACCGAGGCCAGTACCATTGGCGGTGGGTTCCATGCGGGCTGTTGCATTTTCTGGTGATACCAATCGCCGCCAACAAACTGGCTACTGAGCATAGCTGTGGCCACTACCAGCAATAGAAATACAGCTAAAGCGATCATCCTGCGCATAAGACACCCAAAATGGGGAAAAGGGCTCAGGTTGAACTAAATCCATGATTTATTCAACCCAATGCTCTGTCATGCCTTTCATGGAATGAATTATCTATTGATATAATCTATATGAACTATTGTTAAAATGAATTTCACCTATAACAGGCACAGGGCTATGCTCTGCATCTGACCCACAAACCCACGTCAAAACGGAGAATTAGGACCATGTCACTAAAAGATAGCAAAACAGAACAAAACCTCAAAGATGCCTTTGCCGGCGAGTCACAGGCAAACCGGCGTTATCTTTATTTTGCACAACGCGCTGATATCGAAGGCTACAACGATGTCGCGACCGTGTTCCGTTCCACGGCTGAGGGTGAAACCGGTCATGCCCACGGCCACTTTGAATACCTTGAAGAGACTGGCGATCCTGCAACCGGTTTACCGATCGGTAACACCGCAGACAATCTCAAAGCGGCCATCGCAGGTGAGACCCACGAGTACACCGACATGTACCCCGGCATGGCAAGCGCAGCACGTGAGGAAGGCTTCGAGGAAATTGCCGACTGGTTTGAAACCCTGGCCAAGGCAGAACGTTCGCACGCCAACCGATTCCAAAAAGCCCTGAACGAGCTTGACAACTAGCCCACATAAACCACCATCATCAACCCGCGAAGGTAGCCTCGAGGCGCCGACACGACACCCGCTGAACTGGCAGAATCCTGAGTTTTATGACGAAGCACCACTGTTTGCAGAGTTGGAACGGGTCTTCGATATCTGCCACGGTTGCCGTCGTTGTGTTTCCCTGTGTAATGCTTTTCCGACCTTGTTTGATCTGGTAGATGAGTCCGCAACCTTTGAAGTCGATGGGGTAACAAAAGGCGATTACTCCAAGGTTGTGGATGAGTGCTATCTTTGCGACCTCTGCTACCAGGTGAAATGCCCCTATGTTCCGCCGCATGACTGGAATGTTGATTTTCCTCACCTGCTACTGCGGGCCAAGGCAGTGCAGTTCAAACAAGGCAAACGCAAACTCAGCCACAAACTGATCAGCAGCACATCACTTAACGGTAGCATCGCGAGCCTGCCGGGCATCAACCCCATGGTCAATGGCGCCACCCGCAGTCCGGCGATGCGCAAAGCAGCAACAAAATTGCTGGGTATACACCCCGAGGCGCAGTTGCCCGCTTACCAAAGGCACACACTCAGGCAACGCCTGCAGCACCACCGACCCAAAAACATACAGGCCACAGCTGCCGGTCCGACCCGAGGCCGTGTTGCCCTGTTTGCCACCTGCTATTGCAATTTCAATGAACCGGGTATCGGTGAAGACCTGCAGGCTGTGTTTGAACACAATGACATCGCGGTCAGACTCACGCGGAAGGAAACCTGTTGCGGCATGCCCAAGCTCGAGCAGGGCGACCTTGATTCTGTAGGTAAATACCGCCGAAAAAACATTCCCCAACTGGTGAAAATGATCGATGCAGGCTGGGATATCGTGGCGGCTATACCTTCGTGTGTGCTGATGTTCAAACAGGAATTTCCGTTAATGTTTGCCGCTGATGCAGACGTATTGAAAGTCAGGCAACACATCTTCGACCCCTTTGAATACCTGCTGCACAGGCATAAAGCCGGTTTGCTCAATACCCGGTTTCCGCACTCGTTGGGTACCATCGCCTGGCACGTACCCTGCCATCAGCGGGTGCAGAAGATCGGCCCAAAAACCAAACAGATACTGGAGTTGGTACCCGACACCATCATCAACCCCATTGAACGTTGCTCAGGTCACGACGGCACATACGGAATACGCAACGCCAGTTGGGCTACGGCGCAGAAAATTGCCCGCCCGGTAATCAGCCGCGCCGACAAAATGGACGCCGACTACCTAATCTCCGATTGCCCCATGGCAGCCACTCATATCGCAGCCGGTCTTGAGCTGAAAAATGCTGAAACCAGCCCCTTGTCTATATTGCGAAAAGCCTATGGGATCTAGTGCTCCATCAATGTTCGGGTTAACCCGAAGTGACTTGCTGAGTCTTGAGTGCTATGCAGAATGCCGTGCGGAATTTCGTGCGCGCGTAATCAAGCACAAACACCACCGGCGGGTTTCCATCGGCCCGCACCTGCATCTTTACTTCGAGGATTGCCTCACCATTCAGTACCAAATACAGGAAATGCTGCGGATAGAAAAAATCTTCGAAGCCGACGCAATTGAAGCTGAACTTGTCGCTTACAACCCGCTGATACCCAATGGTTGCAACCTCAAAGCAACGGCCATGCTGGAATACCAGGTAGTTGAGGAGCGCAGACAACAGCTTGCCCTGCTAAAGGGCATCGAAGACCAGCTTTGGCTGCAGGTAGATCAATTCGATGCAGTTGGTGCCATTGCCAACGAAGATCTGCCACGCAGCAATGCGGAAAAAACCTCCGCTGTACACTTTCTGCGTTTTGAACTCAGATCTGACATGATCGTAGCTTTGCAAAATAGTGCGACACTGACATTTGGCTCCAGCCACGAAGCATATCCTCATAGCACCAAAGTCGAGCTTGCAGTATGTACCGCCTTGCTGGCTGATTTTGACCACAAAATCCCTTGAAGGGATTTAGCCAGCCCCCAGTTCTTGTATCATTGTAGGAAAGACGGGTAGCATAAATGAAACGCACTATCTTCAATGAATAGCACGATATGTTCTGTGATTCAGTGTGTCGCTTCATGCAACAGGAAATCGCGCCACATATCGAGCGATGGCGCGAAGCCGGAATCTGTGACCCTGCAGCCTTTAAAAAAGCCAGTGAACAGGGCTTGTTGTGCATGTGAGTCGATGAAAAATACGGTGGCCTAGGTATTGATGATTTTCGCTTTGAGCAGATCGTCATCGAAGAAATCATCCGACACGGCGATATCGGCCTGTTCGTGGTGGAAGCCGGCATGGAGGGCTTCAGCTGAGTACGGATCTGGCGGCCGAGGCCAAACTCAATTGCAGCGAGCTGGAATCTAAAGTGATGGACACCTGCGTGCAACTGTACGGTGGCGCAGGTTACATGAGCGAATACCGCATTTCACATATGTTCACCGACGCCCGGGTTTCCCGCATTTATGCCGGCACCTCTGAAATCATGAAGGAGATTATCGCCCACAGTATCGGGCTCGA
>CAYZLS010000233.1:0-3849 GCA_964479355.1 uncultured Wenzhouxiangellaceae bacterium
AGAGCGAGCAGGTCCCGGCCATGCTGGAGCGTTACCGTAGCCTGATCGAAGGGAAAAACGGCAGCATTCATCGGTTGGAAGACTGGGGTCGCCGGCAACTCGCATATCCTATAGTCAAATTACATAAAGCACATTATGTGTTGATGAATATCGAGTGCGATAGTGAAACATTGAGTGAGTTGGAAGGGATCTTCCGTTTTAATGATGCGGTATTGCGTCATCTCACCCTGCGTAGGAAAACTGCCCTGACCGAACCGTCTGAATTGCTCAAGGCCAAGGAAGACAAAGACCGTTCCAGTCGCGACCATGGTGATCGACGACATGCACGTTTAGAGGATAAACCAGTTGCGCCGGCTGCAAAAACTGAATCCAGTGAAAAAGCAGAAGTCGTTGCTGCAGCAGAAGTCGCAGTAAAACCTGAACCTGAAGTGTCAGAGACTGACTCAGCGTCTGCGAAGACAGAAGAAGCTGCCGAAGCAGCAACATCAACAGCACCAGAGGCGGAGGCTAAACCTGAAGCAGTGGCGGCTGAGCCTGAACCAGAACCAGAACCAGAACTAGAACCAGAGCCTGCAGAAGCAGAAGATGATTCAACGGAAGCAGATGATACAGAAACCAACACCAAGGCAGGGGAGTAATCATGGCACGTCAATTTCGTCGCAGAAAATTTTGCCAATTTACGGCTGATGGGGTTACTGAGATCGATTACAAGGACCTCACTGTCCTGAAACAGCATGTTGGTGAGTCCGGAAAAATCATGCCCAGTCGGATTACCGGCACGAAGGCCCGGTACCAACGCCAGTTGGCAACGGCGGTCAAACGGGCGCGTTTTCTGGCCTTGCTGCCTTACACTGATAATCACTGATCAGCCTGGAGAACAAACATGGATATTATCCTGCTTGAAAAAATACAGAATCTGGGTGACCTGGGGGACTTGGTTAAGGTAAAAGCTGGCTTTGGCCGTAATTACCTAGTGCCCACCGGTAAAGCGGTGGCTGCAACCAAGGAAAACCTTGCTCAGTTCGAGCTCCGCAGAGCTGAACTTGAAGAGGCAGCCGAGGGCCGACTCAACCGGGCACAGGCACGCCAGGACGGACTGGTTGAGCTGGTTGTTGAAATCACAGCTAATGCCAGTGAAGAAGGCAAATTATACGGCTCAATCGGGCCACGTGAAATTGCCTCAGCGATATCCGCTCTTGGCCATGAAATAAGCAAGAGTGAAGTCATCATGGGCGAAGGCCCGATCAGGATGACCGGTGAGTCTGAGGTGGTCGTGCAATTACACGCTGACGTTGAAACCCGCGTCAAAGTGATCGTAAACCCGGAATAAGTTGCGGCCTTGGGCTGCAGCAACTATGCTCTGAACTGCGAGCCACTAACCGGTGGCGCGCAGTTTTTTTGTTCTGGAACACTTGGTCATGGCCACACCCAACCTGGCAATTGTTAAAAACACCAAAGTGCCACCACACTCCCTAGAAGCTGAGCAATCGGTGCTGGGTGGGTTGATGCTAAGCAGTGTCGCCTGGGATCAGGTTGCTGACAAGCTTACTGAAGTAGACTTCTATCGCGAAGATCATCGTTTTATCTTTCGTGCAATCAATGACTTGCATGAAAGTAGTCAGCCCTGCGATGCAGTAACTGTCAGTGAATGGTTTGAATCCCATGGCAAGGTTGAGCAGGTCGATGGCGGTCGCTATATTTCCCAGCTTGCCAACAACACCCCCAGTGCAGCCAATGTCGGCGCCTATGCAGATATCGTGCGTGAAAAAAGCATCTTGCGCAGCCTGATTGATGCCGGTACGCAAATTACTTCCAGTGCATTTGCCGTCGATGGAAGAACCAGCCAAACTCTGCTCGAAGAAGCCGAACGCCTGGTGTTTACCATTGCGGACAAGGGCAGTCGCAGCGGCTCAGGTTTCGTGACCGTTCAGGAAACCCTGAAAGGTGCGATGGCAAAAATTGAAGAGCTTAATGCTTTCGAAGGTGATATTACCGGCATTCCAACCGGTTATCAGGATTTTGACCGCTTGACCGCCGGGCTGCAGCCTTCAGATTTGATTATTGTTGCGGGACGGCCCGCGATGGGAAAAACCACTTTTGCGATGAATCTTGCTGAGAATGCCGCTATCAAACATGGTAAATCGGTGGCAGTATTTAGTATGGAAATGGCATCCATGCAGTTGGTCATGCGAATGTTTTCATCTCTTGGACAGATCGAGCAAAACCGGATCCGTACCGGCACGCTGGATGATATGGATTGGCCCAAGCTGACCTCGGCCATGAATTTGCTGCACAAGAGCAATATATACATCGATGATACTGCCGCGCTCTCCCCGGCTGAACTGCGTGCCAGGGCACGCCGGCTGAAGCGTGAACATGATATTGACATGATTGTGGTGGACTATATTCAGCTGATGGCGGTGCCCGATACGCGTGAAAACCGGGCGACTGAAATTGCTGAAATTTCGCGCTCCTTAAAGGCCATCGCCAAAGAACTACAGGTGCCAGTGGTGGCCTTGTCACAGCTCAATCGGGCGTTGGAACAGCGTCCGAATAAACGTCCGATGATGGCGGATTTGCGAGAGTCCGGTTCAATTGAGCAAGATGCTGACCTGATCGTATTTATCTACAGGGATGAAGTTTATAACCCGGAAACTAGCGAGAAAGGCAAAGCGGAGATCATCATCAGCAAGCATCGCAATGGCTCAACCGGGACGGTTCAACTGGCTTTCCAGGGGCCCTGGTTGCGGTTTGTTAACCTGGCACCTGAAAGTGCCTATCAGTATGATCATCCCTGAGATTCTGAAATTCCGCTGCAATCGTTCTAGTACTCCTTCAATGTGATAATTGCGGATGCAGTGCTCCTGTGGGGTTTCGCAGCAAGACGCAGTGTGCAGTGAATGGCTAGTCCTTTACAAGCGCTGCAACGCAGCGGCGGAATTCCACAGGAGCGCCCTACGGGTTGGCTTGTCAGTGCTCATGGACTTCGTTGCACCTCTTGCCAAGGACTATGGCCATTACCTGCGAGCTGCGCCTTGCCATGAACACTGACAACCAACTGAATCCGTAATTGTCACGTTGAATGAGCACCAGTCATGAGTCGTAACACCATCGCTAGCATTAACCTGGCAGCCATCAGACATAACTTCAAAATCGTCCGTAAGCTCGCGCCTGCTAGTAAAATTGCCTGCGTTGTGAAGGCAAATGCTTATGGTCATGGCATCAGCCGGGTTGCCGATGCTTTACGGGCAGCGGACTTGCTGGCGGTCGCCACGGTCGATGAAGCAGCCGTGTTGCGCAGCGGTGGTTGGACAGGCCGCCTGCTGCTGCTGCAAGGGTTTGCAAATGCGGACGACTTGCAACTCGCGCAGTCCCTGCAGCTTGAAATGGTCATTCACCAGCAAGCACAGATAGACGCGCTTTGGCAGCGGTGTGAGGGCGCAGATACCCGGTTCTGGCTTAAGCTCGAGAGCGGTATGCACCGGCTGGGTTTTCCGTTGAGTGATGCCCATGCGGCCTACGCGGCATTAGAATCAATCAGCGGGGCCGGCAGTGTGATCCTGATGACACATTTTGCCTGTGCCGATGAGCCCGGAAAAGCCATGACCCAAAAACAGATTCAGCTGTTTGAGGAAGCAGTTCGGGGTATTGAGGCACAACAGTCACTGGCTAACTCAGCCGGAATTATAAATTTCCCGCAATCCCATAAAGATCTGGTCCGGCCAGGTCTTATACTTTATGGGATTTCACCTGACACTACCCAGCCGGCAGCCAGTATAGGTCTCAAACCAGCAATGACGCTTAGCAGTGAATTGATAGCCATCAAGCAGTGTGCTAGGGGTGAAACCG
>CAYZLS010000234.1:0-3832 GCA_964479355.1 uncultured Wenzhouxiangellaceae bacterium
ACGGCTTGATTAGCGGTGTAGACGGACTGGATATTGTTTTGAAATTACTCACAGTTGCACCTGATTATTTGCGAGCACAAGGGGTTCTAATAGTTGAGGTCGGGCAAAGCGCAGCTACACTGGCTAAATTACTACCCCAGGTGCCTTTTCTTTGGCTGGATTTTCGTCGTGGCGGTGACGGCGTATTTCTTCTAGAGTATGATCAATTAACTGCCTGTCAACCTGATGTGCAAGCGGTCCTGGAGCAACGCATAAATGTCTGATAATACTTTTGGCCGCATGTTCAGAGTCACGACCTTTGGTGAAAGCCATGGGCCTGCCATTGGCTGCGTGATAGATGGTTGTCCGCCGCAACTGGCCATCGATAGTGCTGAAATTCAGCGTGAGCTGGCGCGGCGCGCGACCGGTAAAAGCCGACACACTTCACAAAGAAAAGAAAAAGATGAAGTGCAAATACTTTCGGGGGTGTTTGAAGGCCACACGACCGGCACACCGATTGCCCTTTTAATCAAAAATACGGATGCCCGTTCCAGCGATTACGACGCTATAGCAGAAAAGTTTCGCCCGGGGCATGCAGATTTTACGTACTGGAAAAAATACGGCATCCGCGACCCCCTTGGTGGTGGACGGTCTTCTGCCCGTGAGACCGCCATGCGGGTTGCTGCAGGCGCAATTGCGAAAAAGTACTTGCGTGAGCAATTCAATATTGAAATCAGGGGCTGGCTGGCCCAGTTAGGTCAGATTAGAACCGATAAGGTCATGGACATGGATGCCGTTGCTCAAAACCCGTTTTTCAGCCCGGACGCCAGTGTGGTATCGAAGCTTGAGGAACACATGGATAAATTGAGGAAGTCAGGCAACTCCTGTGGTGCCCGGGTGTCTGCCGTGGCACACAATGTTCCTCCGGGTTTGGGGGAGCCTGTGTACGGTAAACTGGATGCAGACCTGGCTGCAGCGATGATGGGTATCAATGCGGCCAAGGCGGTTGAAATCGGTGTAGGATTTAATTGTGTGGATCAGTTGGGTACCGAGCACCGAGATGAGATCACCCCGGAAGGATTTCTGAGTAATCATGCCGGTGGGGTACTGGGTGGTATTTCCAGTGGTCAGGATGTTTTGGTGAGTGTGGGCTTTAAGCCAGCATCCAGTTTGCGCATCCCGTGCCGTAGCATCGATACCGCGGGCAATGCCGTCGAGGTTGTCACCAAAGGACGGCATGATCCTTGTGTGGGGATCAGGGCTATCCCTATCGTCGAAGCCATGTTGGCGCTTGTGCTAATGGATCACGTGCTCAGGCAGCGGGCTCAAAATGGGTAGCCAACTAAAGATTGCAGTGGTTGGGGCGACAGGTGCCGTGGGCGATGCCATGCTCTCCATCCTGGCCGAATATGGATTTACTGCCGCCAAAGTGCATGCCCTTGCCTCTGAACGCTCGTTGGGTAAATCAGTTGATTTTGGCCGTCGCAGCCTTGCAGTTGAAGTGCTGGATGATTTTGATTTCCAGGGCGTAGATTTTGCCTTGTTCTCAGCGGGCGCCGGCATCAGTGTGAAGCATGTCCCGCGAGCATCTGCTGCAGGGTGCATTGTGATTGATAATACCTCTGCCTTCAGGCAAGACAATGAGATACCACTAGTGATACCGGAAGTCAACGGTGATCTGCTGGATATCGTGGTTGACGGGGATATCATCGCCAACCCCAATTGTTCAACCATCCAGATGTTGGTAGCCATCGCGCCCATTCATGCGTTGGCCGGAATCGAACGTATCAATGTGGCGACCTACCAGTCTGTGTCAGGTGCAGGACAAAAAGGTATGGAAGAACTGGCACGCCAGACCATGGCACGGCTAAGTTTCAAGGATGCTGAACCCTCTGTTTTCGCCCAGCCCATTGCTTTTAATGCAATTCCGGTAATTGACGAAATGCAGGACAATGCTTACACCCGTGAGGAAATGAAGTTGCATTGGGAAACGCGAAAAATCCTGCGTGATGAGGCCGTCAGTGTCAATGCCACGGCGGTACGCATACCGGTTTTTTTTGGCCACTCAGAAGCAGTGCACCTGGAGACGTGCAAGGAGGTTAGTATCAAGGCTGTACGCACCGCGCTACAGCAGGCGCCCGGTCTGGAACTGGTAGATGATACAAACCCTGCGGAGCAGGTTACAGCCGTTACCCACGCTGCGGGTAAGGACGCCGTTTTTGTCAGCAGGTTACGCCGTGACCATAGCCACAAGCGGGGGGTTAATCTGTGGGTGGTCGGTGATAATGTCAGAAAAGGGGCAGCTTTAAATGCCGTGCAAATTATGAAAATCTTGGCGGCAGCAAAACTGTCGGTGGAAACCTGACGCGAGCAATCATACACTATTGCCAGCGGAAAATTAATACCATGCATCTGAACGTCAAGGAATGATCAGGGGGGCGTTCTCACACACCAGGCTGCGCTGTTGCACCTGAAAATATGCCAAGCAAGGCGTGAGGAGAAAGGTTTGGTAATTCCAAATGAACAACGAACAACGCGGCGTGGCGTTTTTTCAGGCGCCACCCGAAGGGCCGGGCCTATTTTTCCGCCCAGCCGCGTTATCATTCGCTAGTATGGAGTTACCAAACCACGCTCATTCTGCCTTGTTGGGCAGAAAAATAGACTCCGGCAGCACAGTCTGATGTGTGAGAGTGCCCCCAAGGAAAACATGCAAAAAATAATGAATTGGGTATTCGCTGTAGTGCTCAGTATTTTCGCTCCAACAACGTTTGCGCTGGGTCTTGGTGGGGCAACCGTAGATTCATACCTGGGTCAGACGATCGATGTCAGAGCTGAGGTAATCAGCCACTCCCCGGAGGAGTTGCACAGCATTACCGTGGGATTGGTTACGGCGGATGATTTTGAATTTCTCGGGCTGAGCAGATCGGCCATCACTGTGCCACTGGTGTTTGAACTGGTCAGTGATACAAATCAACCCCATATCCGCATCACCAGTACGCTCAAGGTGAAGGGCCCGGTAATCCAGGTTTTACCGGAGGTGGCCTGGGCCAAGGGGCGCATGTTACGTGAATACACGCTCTTCCTGGATCCACCGACCATTGATTCACGGGCGCCACGGGTCGTAACCACTTCCGTCCTACGGCCGGTAGCGACCGAACAGCCTTTCGAAGCGGAAAACCCAAAGCAGCTTCCGACTTTTCCGATGGTGGTGGATACTGCTGTTCAGGAACCCGAACCAGACGTGTCGCTCACACCGGAAATTGCTGTAGGATCGACTGAATCTGACGAAGATGAACTGGAGTCAGAACTACAACAAGCCATCGAGGCGTCTGTATCTGATGCGGCATCTGATACGGAGGCTGAGGAACTTGATGAGCAGGAATTCGGTGCTGAAGTATATGGCCCGGTCGCCCGGCGCGAAACGCTTTGGAGTATCGCCAGTGACTGGAGTGAAGGTTCAGGATACAGCGTCAACCAAGCAATGCTGGTCTTACAACGTAATAACCCCGAGGCCTTTAATAACGGCAATATTAATTCACTTAAGCGCGGTGCCATTTTGCGCTTGCCACCATTTAGTGAAATAGACGAGCTGAGTTCCAGCGAAGCACGGTTGGAGGCCAAGCGGCAGCAAGAAGAGTTTCGCATTAGCCGGGGCGAGTCCGTTACCGATATTCCTGAGATTACCGATCAGGGTGTTTATCAGGAAACAGTTGCCGAAATCCCTGATCAAGTTGAAAACACAGTAACTGACGCACATCTCGAACTCGTACTGCCTGCAAATGAGGAAGACCAGGTTCTACAGCCTGCTGAGCAGGTTTCTGAGCAAGCATCAGCAATGGGGTTGGGTGCTCAG
>CAYZLS010000235.1:0-3811 GCA_964479355.1 uncultured Wenzhouxiangellaceae bacterium
AAAACGGGGTGCGATTGATTTTGAAAGCACGGAATATGGATTTCGTTTTGACCAACGCGGTGCCGTCACCGGCTTGGTCGAGCAAGCGCGCAACGATGCTCACAAGTTAATAGAAGAATGTATGATTTTGGCCAATGTTGAAGCTGCCCGGTTTCTGCTCAGGCATGATCTGCCCAGTCCTTACCGGGTTCACGCAGTTCCCCCGGAAGGCAAACTGGAGGCTTTGACCCAATTCCTGCGAGGCCAGGGTATTCGTGTACCGTGGCGGGATGACCCAACACCAAAGGATTTTGCTGCAGTGGTTGAGCTGGCTCGCGGCCGGGCCGATGAGCATCTTATAATGGCTGTTATATTGCGGTCACAAAGCCTGGCAGCCTACCAGCTAAACAATGAAGGCCATTTTGGCTTGGCCTTAAAATCCTACACCCATTTTACTTCGCCCATCCGGCGCTATCCCGACCTGTTGGTCCATCGCGCAATTCACCAATTGCTGCGGGGTCAGAAAGCCGCTCAATACCCCTATACCGGAGAGCTTATGGCGGAATTGTGCGCACGTTGTTCACACAACTCACGGCGGGCCGAAGAAGCAGAGCGGGACGTGATCGATCGTCTGAAATGTGCTTACCTTGAAACCCGAATTGGCGAAGAATTTGAAGGCATGATCAGCGGTGTGACATCCTTTGGGCTATTTGTAGAGCTGGATTATGGTCGCATCAACGGTTTGGTTCATGTCACTGGTTTGCCCAATGATTATTACCATTTTGATCCGGTAGCCCATCGCATGACCGGCGAGCGTACAGGACAAGTATTCCAGCTTGCCGACCGGTTAAAAGTACGTGTGGTTGCAGTCAACCTGAATGAGCGAAAAACCGATTTTGAGCTGATAAATGTTAATAGGCCCTAAATGAAATCACCTGAAGTGCAATTGCTGATTGGTATTCACGCGGTATCTAGTGCCCTGAAAACCGCCGCCAGGGAGGTCAAGTGGTTGCGCATGGTTGATACCGGTCGTAACCAACGATTGCAAGAAGTAGCATCCCGGGCCCAGGCGTGTGGTGTTGAAGTTATCCAGACCGCCCGTGCTGAACTTGACCGATTGTGCGGGCAACAACGCCACCAGGGTGTGATCGCTGGGTTTTTAGGTAGCAATGTTGCCGGTGAAGACCAGCTTGATGCAATCCTGGCTGCCATTGACGGCACGCCATTGTTGCTGGTGCTTGATGGGGTACAGGACCCTCATAACCTTGGTGCCTGCCTGCGAACAGCAGAAGCAGCCGGGGTACACCTGGTCGTGATTTGCAAGGATCGATCAGCTGGGATTACACCGGTCGTGCGCAGAGCAGCCAGCGGGGCCGCTGAGAATATGCCAGTGATCGAAGCCACCAATCTGGCGCGTGTGCTGCGCGCGATGAAGCAACAGGGTATCTGGCTGGCAGGCACCAGCGATCAGGCGGATAAAAATTTGTATACAGCAGACCTGACCGGGCCACTGGCATTGGTGATGGGTAGTGAGGGCCGCGGATTACGGCGCCTGAGCAGTGAAATATGCGATTATCTGATCAGAATCCCAATGCAGGGCCAGGTGGAAAGCCTTAACGTATCGGTTGCCACTGGCGTTTGTTTATATGAGATTAACCGGCAACGAAATTTAGGGATCGAAACTAAGCATCCAAGCAGGGGCCGAGCATGAAAATTCGCGACCACTGTCAGCTTGAGCTGCCTGCCTAGGTCGCATCGTTCTTGCAGGTTTGGCCAGAGCCGTTGACAACCGTAAGCCAACGTATGCAGTTGGCCATTGCCTTGTCAGCAGAGAACATCCAGCAGTAAACGGGTGGACCATTTGGTGCCCTGGTAGCCAACGAAGAAACCGGGGCGCTTGTATCGGTTGGCGTTAACCTGGTCATCAGCACCGGTCTGTCAATTGCGCACGCCGAAATAATTGCCCTGTCCCTGTCCTAGGCGGCAGTGGGTGACTAGAATCTCTCACGAGCTGGTTCACATCAGCTGATCACCAGTTGCGAGCCTTGCGCCATGTGTTTGGTGCTATGCCCTGGTCGGGTGTTAATAGCCTGATCTGTGGAGCTCGCAAGAAAAATGCCGAATCTGCCGGGTTTGACGAGGGGGATAAGCCGGATAACTGGGTTTGCTCGCTACAAAGTCGCGGCATCGTTGTGCAATGCAGTGTCTTACAGGCAGAAGCTGCTGTAGTGCTGGCCGATTACGCTGCCAGTGAGGGTCCTACATACAATGTGGCGCTGGACTCAGAGCAGGACAACACCTGAGCTTGAAGCGGGTAATCTTTATCAGGGACTAACCCCAATTTCTTCACCCAATTGGGCCAGGAAATTTTGCATGTAGTCGGTACGTTTAAGTGCTTCGCGCTTGCCGGCTGCGGTTTTCATGGTTGCGGCCAGGCCGAGTAACTTTCAGTAAAAATGGTCTAGCGTGTATTGACGGTCATCCGCTGTGCGATTATTTGCAAACGGGTCTGCCGCACCATACAGGGGGGTGTCTATGCTACCGCCGGTCAGGAAACACCGTGTAATACCAATTGCACCCAGTGCTTCGAGCCGGTCAGTGTCCTGCACGATGCGGGCTTCCAGTGTTTCGGTTGCAATCCTGGCAGAGAAACTATGCGCTGCAATGGCGTGGTGAATTTGCGATAATAGCGCGGACGGGTAATCCAGTGACTCCAGAAATTGCTGCGCCGCATCGGCTGCCAGCCTCGATGCATGTTTGCGTCGCGACGAATTTTTCGGTACGCAAACACAGTCGTGCAACCAGGCAACAGGTACCGTGACCTTCGCATTACCTTTTTCGATGTCTGTAAGTTGCAAGGTGTTTTGAACCACCCGCTTGATGTGCGATAGGTCGTGCGCGGGATCCACTGCCATGTGTTCGGTGAGGAAATCAAAACAGTGTACTTGCAGTTGATCTGATGTCATTTTCAGGCATTCACCAGAGTATTCAATTAAGGTTTTTTCATCGTCACATGCTTATAACGGGTTGGTTTTTTACGGGTAGATGATGATTTCACTGGTATCCGTTTAGCGGCCTTGTGCCGGCCTTTTTCAGGGCGTAGCCCCAGTTGTATAGGTAATGAAGCCAAACCCACATCTTCGCGCAACACCTGTTGGTCTTTTGCTGTGAGTTCCGACCATTCACCCATCCGTAGGCGCTTGGGGAGGAAAGCTGCACCATAGCGAACGCGTTTTAAACGGCTTACCGTGACGCCCTGGGATGCCCATAAACGTCTTACCTCCCGATTGCGGCCTTCCAGTAGCGTGATGTGAAACCAGTGGTTGCCTTCGCTGCCACCGGCGGCCACGATATCACTGAAATTCGCTGGCCCGTCGGCAAGCATGACGCCCTCTTTCAGGCGGGTCAGTTGATCTGCATCAATTTCGCCGAAAATGCGGCACGCATATTCGCGGTCCACGCGGTTGGACGGGTGCATCATGGCGTTGGCCAGTTCGCCATCGGTTGTCATTAACAACAGGCCACTGGTGTTGATGTCGAGTCGGCCAACGGCAATCCAACGGGCATCATCCAAATGTGGCAGACGGTCAAACACGGTAGGTCGACCCTGAGGATCTGAGCGAGTAGTGATTTCACCTGTTGGCTTGTTGTATATCAGGCTTCGTTGGGTGCTGCCGGTAACGATTACTTGCCAGTATTTTCTGTCCAGACTAATTCGGTCACCGGCAGCAACCAGCTGTCCCAGGCTTGCCACCGTGTCGTTGATTCGAACTTCACCCGCTTTGATCCGCCGCTCCAGTGCCCGCCTGGACCCCAGCCCAGCGGTGGCCAT
>CAYZLS010000236.1:0-264 GCA_964479355.1 uncultured Wenzhouxiangellaceae bacterium
ATCTGGCCGGCTGATAAATTGGTCAACGGGACTTCTGCGGTTGGCACCAGGTACCGCGGTGGTTCATCGGTCGTTGTAAAGGCATCATCGGTAAACTTGGGCAGCTGGCCGGTGCCTTGCATGGCTGCGCCTTTAACCAGGTATGGGACATATACTTCGGTATAGCCGTGCTCCTGGGTGTGTGTATCCAGCATGAACTGTGCCAGGACCCGGTGCAGCCTGGCAAAAGCAGCGGTTAACAAGGTAAAGCGTGCACCGGAAAGA
>CAYZLS010000236.1:274-3809 GCA_964479355.1 uncultured Wenzhouxiangellaceae bacterium
GATTTCGCCCCATTGACGCATTTCAACATTATCATTTTCATCTGCGCCGATTGGCACATCCAGCGCTGCCAGGTTGGGCATATCCAGAGCCCGGGCCAGTAATTGGTCCCGGACACTTTTAAAGTGGGTCTCGACTTTGCCAAGCGCTGTGCCCAATTCCTCTACCGCTTCCAGCAGCGGTTGAATATCCTCACCCGCGGCCTTCGCCTGCCCGATGGATTTGGCACTGGCGTTGCGCTGGCTCTGCAAGGCCTCCACTTCCATTTGCAATGACTTACGCTTAGCCTCCAGTGCTGTATAGGAGGCCATATCCAGATCGTAGCCACGGCTTTTCAGTGCCGCAGCAACAGTCTCGATTTCATTTCTCAGGATGCGTGGGTCAAGCATGGCTTAAATCTATCATTTATAGGAGTTGGCATTGTAACCAACCCCGGCATGATGCGACAGAAAAATGCATTCATTCAGTGTTTGCAATTTCACCTACAACGTCGGTGCCTTCAGGTGGCGTAAAACTAAACAAGTTTGCATCCAGGCCGGTGTTCCTGCTCACATTCTGAAAGCGCATTTCAGTTCTCTGCCCAAATGCATCTTCCATAATCATCATCCGAATCCCGTTTTGGTCCAGACCCATCAAGATACGCTCAAATTCGGATTCGGCATCGCGGCTCTTCAGTTCCAGCAGTTGCATACTCTCAAAATCACCCAATTCAGCAACCGCAAATTGCTGATCAAGCTCCGAAGTATTGGTCAGCATCAACAACGGCACATCTGCGACCCGGTGAGATTGCGGTTTGACGGTGACTTGTTGCAGGGTTTCATCGTATATCCAGACATTGCGGCCATCGGCAACGATAGTCTCCGGAAAATCACCGCTATAGACCCAACGTAATTTATCTGGATTCTGTAGCCAGGCCTGGCCCTGGGTTTGGGTTTGGGTTTGGGTTTGGGCCTGGACCCGCCCATCCTGCGATCTGACCACCTGGATAAAATCAAGCTGCAAATCTTCTAGGTCAGTGCTGAACTGCTCCAGTTGGCTGCGCGCCGGACCACTGCCGTCGGCAAAACTGTTAATGCAAACTACAAGCAACGCGCAATAAAATGCAGTACGCACCATCAATCCCTTGGTGGAGGTGGTGCAAGCACCTCACGTTGGCCATTGTGTTCGGGAGCTGAAACCACTCCACTGGCTTCCATTTCCTCTACGATCCGGGCGGCACGGTTATAGCCGACCCGGAGCTGTCTTTGCACACTGGAAATAGAGGCCCGTCGTGATTCTGTCACCCATTCAACAGCCTGGTCGTACAATTCATCCTGCTCACCCGCAGGTTCTGTTGGTATACCCGTCGCACCAATTGACAGGCCGTCAGAAGTTAGCTGAGTTTCTTCCAAAATTGAATTAACATATTCCGATGCACCGATTGACTTAAGGTGGTTGACCACCGCGTGCACTTCATGGTCATCAACGAAAGCACCATGTACCCGCTCAGGGATGGCGGTACCCGGCGGCATGTACAGCATGTCACCATGGCCCAGCAATTGCTCGGCTCCCATCTGATCCAAAATCGTGCGGGAATCAACCCGTGAAGAAACCTGGAAGGCGATACGTGTGGGTATATTGGCCTTGATTAAACCCGTAATAACGTCAACTGAAGGCCGTTGGGTTGCCAGAATCAAGTGGATACCTGAAGCCCGGGCTTTTTGTGCCAGGCGGGCAATCAATTCATCAACCTTCTTGCCGAGTATCATCATCATATCGGCCAGTTCATCGATGATAACGACGATATAGGGCAGCTCTTCTAGATCAGGTGGCTCTTGCTCCAGATCCATCTCGGGGGCCACAAATAATGGGTCTTTTAAGGGGGTTCCTGCTTCAGCAGCTTCGCGTATTTTGCGATTAAAGCCCTTCAGGTTGCGCACACCTGCCGTCGACATCAGCCGGTACCTGCGTTCCACTTCTGCAACACACCAGCGCAAGGCATTGGCTGCCTCTTTCATATCGGTAACCACTGGCGCTAATAAATGTGGAATGTCAGCATAAACCGACAACTCTAGCATCTTGGGATCGACCATTAGCAGCCTGACCTGCTCCGGGCCGGTTTTGTAGATCAGACTTAATATCATGGCATTGAGCGCCACGGATTTGCCTGAACCTGTCGTTCCGGCGACCAGCAAATGCGGCATCCGGGCAAGATTCACCACCACGGGCCGCCCGGAAATACTTTTGCCCAGTGCTAGGGTCAGCGGTGAACTGGAATTTTCATAAACATCAGCACGTAAGATTTCCGACAGAAATACCATTTGCCGGTCAGTATTGGGGATTTCCAGGCCAATGGTGGACTTGCCCGGGATCACTTCCACGACACGCACAGATACGATACTAAGCCCACGCGCAAGGTCTTTGGCCAGGTTCATGATCTGGCTGGACTTCACCCCCGCTGCCGGTTGCAATTCGAAACGCGTGATGACCGGGCCGGGGTGGACGGCCACTACATCCACCTGGACACCAAAATCTGCCAACTTTAACTCGACTGTTCTGGACAAGGCTTTGAGTGCGTCTTTACTGTACCCCTGTGGCTGGTCATGCGGCTCATCGAGTAAATTCAAGGGTGGCAATGAATCAGGAAGCATATTTTTAAACAGCGGTTGTTGTTTTTCTCTCGCCACACGTTTACTGACCTGTTTCGACGGGGTGGTGATTTGTGGCTCGATCCAAGGTGCTGTTTTGCCTCTTTGCATGGCCAGATCAGTTCGGCGTACTTCTTCCCTCCGCGCCTTCGCCCTGCGACCCGCAAACCAGTCCCGTAAGCGCACAGCCCCCGCGACCAGCCCATCAAACAGGCCAATGGTGATTCGCCCGATGAAATCCATCACGAAAAACCAGGAAAGCCCTGTGAACAGTGTGATTCCAACCAGGATCATGGACAGCAAAAAGAGTGTTGAACCCAGTACCCCAGCCATTTCCAGCATGGATGATGTCACCACCTGGCCAATCACACCGCCACCACCTGCCGGCATGCTGCCAGCCGGGGGTAGTAAATGTATATCACTCAAGCCGGTGGCCGAAAGCACGAACAGTGCCAGACCGGTGACCCAAGTTACCACTGCCAACACACTGTGCTCTGACAGGTGAGTCTTGTTGTCCCACACCTGCCAGCCAACGTAAACCATAATGAACGGTAGTAAATAGGCGATATAGCCGGTCAGGAATAAAAAGAAATTCGCAATCCATGCACCCAATATACGGCCGGTATTGTGAACCTCATCTGAATTGGTCGCATTGAACGGCCCAGGATCAGTGGGATCGTAACTCACCAGGCAGGCAACCAGGAAAACCGCAACCAGAATGGATAGCAGGAATACACTCTCGCGCAGATGATTTGACAAACGGCTTTGGTAGCTCAGCTTTTTACTGGCTTTTTTACGTGCTTGCGTCAAATTCATACACCTTGTAAGGTTTATTGTATAACTAGTTGTATCTATAGTTAAATCCGGATAAGAGAAAGCCTTATATTACACCCTGCCCAGCACAATTCAA
>CAYZLS010000237.1:0-3805 GCA_964479355.1 uncultured Wenzhouxiangellaceae bacterium
TTATCCCAGGCCAACGAGTCACAATTCAACATGGTCTCACTCCTATGCCTGCCGCCACCAGCAGGCGTTTCAATTCGGGTATGGCGACAGTGTGATTATGAAAAATGGTAGCCGCGAGTGCACCATCTACATCCGCCTGATTAAATACATCGATAAAATGGCTGACCTTGCCCGCACCACCAGAGGCAATCAAGGGTATGGATGTCCGTTTTCTTGCGGCCGTTAATTGCGCAATATCAAATCCCTGCCGTGTGCCGTCATTGGCCATGCAATTGAGGACAATTTCACCCGCACCTCTATCAGTCACTTCCGTGATCCAATCCAGTGTAGCGCGACCAGTGGCTTGCATATTTTGTGGGATACCGGTCATCTGCCGGGTCATCCACTGCCCTTGCTGCAGTACTGAGTCGATTCCAACAACCACACACTGGGAGCCGAAAGCAGCCACCAGTTCATCAATCAATTCCGGTCGCTGCACGGCCGGGGTATTAATGGATATCTTATCGGCACCGCCTTGCAGTATTTGCCGGGCATCTGTAATAGAGCGAATACCACCGGCCACACAAAAGGGAATGTCGATGACTTCAGCCACGCGGGTGACCCAATCGCTATCCACCGAGCGTCCCTGCGGGCTTGCGGTGATGTCATAAAACACCAACTCATCCGCACCCTCAGCACTGTAGCGCGTAGCCAGCTCTAAAATACCACCCATGACTCGGTGATCCCTGAAGCGCACGCCCTTGACCACCTGCCCGTCGCGTACATCAAGACAGGGGATAATGCGCGGCGCCAGGTTTGAGTGTGAGTTAATCAGCATGTTGCAATACCGCCAATGCTTCGCCTAGGCTGAAGCGTTGCTCTAACAAGGCCTTACCGGTGATAACAGCACCGGCACCGGTAGCCTTGAGCTCTCGTAAGTCTTCAAGGCTGCTGACACCGCCCGAGGCCTGTAAGCTCAGCTGCGGGTAACGCGCTGCAATTTCGCTATACAAATCTAGGTTGGGACCATTGAGTGCGCCATCGCAGCTGATGTCAGTACACAATAAATGGCACAAGCCCCCGGCGACGAGTTCGTCCAGCAAAGTCCATATATCCCAGTCACCCTGCTCCGTCCAGCCATGAACCCATGGCCAGGGTATGCCCTGCTTGTCGATGCGAACATCCAACGCGGCTACCAACTTTTGTGCCCCGAAACGAGCCAGCCATTGCAGCATCCTGGACGGATTGCTGACGCATACACTTCCGATGACAACCCGCGCTGCTCCCGCTCTCAGCCGTGCAGCCACATCTTCACCATTGCGCACGCCGCCGGTTTGCACCATCTGTGGTGCGCGGCTGAGCAGTGCAAACAGCGCGGAGGTATCCGCATCAGCACCATCACGGGACGCAGCCAGGTCGACTACATGTAGCCATGGGGCGCCCGCCTCTGCGTAGGTGGTTGCCAGATCCAATGGTGCCAACGGGTAAAAAGTTTTCTGCCCAAAGTCCCCATGCAGCAATCTCACACAACGTCCGTCAAGTAAATCTACGGCAGGTATCAGTTGCATGACAGAAAATTTGCCAGCAGCTTTGTACCATATTGTGCAGAGCGTTCGGGATGGAACTGAACCCCATAAAAATTATCCTTGCGCACAATGGCGCTGAATGAAGCCCCATGGGTGCAGGTTGCCAGAGTATGGGCACTCGTGGATGCATAATAACTGTGTACAAAATAGAACCAAGTATCTGTTGGAAGACCGGTTAGTAAAGGGTCATCTGCTCTTGCCGCAACACTCTGACTGGTGTTCCAGCCCATGTGCGGCACCCGCAATCCCTCTTGCGGTGACAATTTCTGCAGGGTTCCGGGAATGATCCCCAGACAATCCACCTGATCCTCGTTTGAGTGCTCATAAAGTAGCTGCATGCCCAGGCAGATACCCAGTACGGGTTGACGCAGTTCCCGAATGCACTCGCACAAGTCCAGCTTTCTCAGGTGTGACATCGCGGCACCCGCGGCACCCACGCCCGGCAATATCACCCGCTCCGCTGAGCGTATGGCTTCAGCATCGGCTGTGAATACCGCAGTTGCCCCCAAGCATTTGAGCGCATGGGTCACAGAGCTGATATTGGCCCCGCCACTGTCAATAATCGCCAGTGTCACGCCAGCACACCCTTGGTGCTGGGCAGATCCGACCCCTGCCTAGCAAGGGCCGGGCGCAAGGCACGGCCAGTGCCTTTGAACAGGGCTTCAACCATGTGGTGCGTATTTTCACCACTTACCTTGTGGTGCAGGCTGCAGCGCAACGACTGGCTCAGTGATGCAAAAAAGTGCTGCACCATTTCAGTCGGCATTCCGCCGACGCTGTCACGAGGAAAATCTGCCTTGAACTTGAAGGCGGGCCGACCGGAAAGATCCAGCGCGACCTCAGCCAAGGATTCATCCATCGGCAGGACAAAACCATAACGGCCAATCCCACGACGCTCACCTAGGGCCTGATCCAACGCCTGGCCAAGCGCCAGTGCACAGTCTTCTACACTATGGTGTTCATCTATATGGAGGTCACCCGAACAAGCAAGCCGCAGCCGGAAGCCACCATGGGCGGCGAGCTGGTCGAGCATATGATCGAAAAATCCGATCCCCGTGCTGATTTCATTGTCACCACCGGCATCAAGCTCCACCGCTACATTAATTTCCGTCTCGCGGGTCATACGTTGAACCTCGGCACACCTGGGTAAGGTGCAGAGGCGCTCGGCTATGGCCGGCCAGCTTTGGCCTTTAGGCCCGCACAAGATACCACCGATACCCATATTTACTGCCAGTTGCAGGTCGGTTTCACGATCCCCGATCACCCAGCTATCGGTTAAATCCAGATCACCGGACTTCAGGTAATCAAGCACCATCCCGATACCTGGTTTGCGCTCGGGTGAAGCATCCTCAACAAAGTGCGCATCAATATGCTCGGCGCTAAACTCGATACCTTGTGATGCCAACAATGACAACATTTTGGCATGTGGAATCTGGAAGTCCTCCAGCGGATAACCGGCGCTGCCAAGCCCGTCCTGATTGCTTACCATTACGAATTCATAGCCCGCTTGTTTAAGCTGTAACAAGGCCGGAATGACATCCGCGACCAGTTCCAGCTTTTCCAGACTGTCAATCTGAAAATAAGCGGGCTCGATGATCAGGGTTCCATCCCGGTCCAGAAACAGGATCCGGCGTTTGCTGCGAGTCATAACCGCTCCTCAAAGGCACGCAATGTTGATTTTAGTGATGTAATTTCCGCGTTATTTCCAATACTCATACGGACACAATTTTCTAACAAGGCCTGTGAACTGAAATCACGAATACGAATTCCGGCATCAGCACACCATTCCACCAAGGCCTTTGCATCTGGCACCCGCAGCAAGACGAAATTGGCCTCACCCACCCAGACCTCTTTAACCCATTCACAGGTCTGCAAAAAAGCGAGCAGATCTGTCTTGCCTGCACTGATAGTTGCTAACAATTGTTGTTGGCCGGCAGCGATACTACCCGCCGTCACTTGCAAGGCTGCGTCCATGGCAATGGTGGATAAGGGATACGGCGCTATCACACGCAGCAACAGATCAATGACCACCGGCGCAGCAATTACCGTGCCACAGCGTAAGCCGGCAGCAGCCCAGGCCTTGGAAAGTGTGCGCAGCACGACTAGTTGGGGCCACTGGGCGACCAGTTCACTAGCCGAGTCGGCCTCGCAAAACTCGATATAGGCCTCATCTAGTACTAGCAAAGCCCGATCTTCACAGGCGTTGAGTAATTGCTCAAGCTCCGCCCGTTGGATCAAAT
>CAYZLS010000238.1:0-3805 GCA_964479355.1 uncultured Wenzhouxiangellaceae bacterium
CAATCCATACGGCGCGACTAAACTGGCGATAGAAAACATCCTGGCTGATCTCTACCAAGCGAACCCGGGCTGGCATATGGCCCGCTTGCGTTATTTTAATTCGGTTGGCGCACACCAAAGCGGCCTGATTGGTGAAAATCCCAGCGGTGTTCCTGATAATCTAATGCCTTTCATCTGTCAGGCAGCCGCAGGAATCAGGGATGAGCTAAGGGTATTTGGAGATGATTATGAGACGCCCAATGGCACCGGTATGCGGGATTACATTCATGTCGTAGATCTTGCCAATGGGCACCTTGCAGCGCTGAATTACCTGCAGCAAAACAGCGGAATGCTTACCGTCAATCTGGGAACGGGCCAGGGTGTTTCTGTGCTTCAAATGATCAATACCTTCGAAACTACCAATAACTGTAAAGTACCCTATCGAATCACCGAACGCCGGCCCGGTGATATTGCACGCTGTTGGGCTGATGCCGGTCTTGCTAACCGCCTGCTGGGTTGGAAGGCCAGACTGACTTTGGAAGACATGTGCAGGGATGCTTGGCGTTGGCAAAGTTCATAAGGAAGATGCACTTTACTGGTGGTAGAAGCTCAAAATGGGCATATTAAGGAGTCAGTTATGAACGCAAAAAACAGCAAGTCTGTGCCACAGGCAAACCTGTCCGTTGCCCGTGTCCAGATTGATGGGTAACGCCTACCGGTCAAAGTCTTTCTTTTTTGCCTGAGCACAGAGGTGGTATTGGTATTGCTTGATGCAACTATCAACTACTATGAATAGAGCAAATTTGAAACGATTCAGGGATTGTTCGACATTGGTAAGGAACTCAGCCTGACAAGCTGGTTTATGGTGAGTCAAACTTTTATTGCGGCCCTGACTGTTTTTGCTTATCTGTTAGTTCACCTGACTCTTCTTGCAACTAAGCGATCAAATGGCTGCCTGACCCAAAATGGTATGTTGCACATGATGTTCAAATTGGGTCTTTGTGCTGAAAAGAACTGGCGCCGCCTGCGCGGGTTTAACTACCTGGCCAAAGTGATTACTGGGATTAAATTCAAAGATGGAATCGAGGTAACAGAAGTTGACCAGGTCGCCGCTTGAACGAAACGCTCAAACACCCCTTTTGACAATAACTCTTTCCTTGCCCGTCGATAACGAGATCGTATGGCCTTGAGATAAGTCTGGCGTTCACTTGTACCCATATTACAGTCCTCAAATTTCGGTTACCTGTAATATGAGCCAACGATACTGCGTTACTTCTCCGTAGGGTTACATTAAATATGAGTCAATGCGCTACACCCAAGAATCCAGCAATTTTTTCTTGTCTATGATAAATTTCCTGCAGCATTTCAGTACTTGAGCACAGGGACTTGAAGGGTCGTTAAATGAGTGCAGATTTAAACCATTTCAGAACAGAAGTTCGCGCCTGGCTGGAAGAAAAATGTCCGCCGGCAATGCGCAGCCCCATGGACTCTGATAAAGATGCCTGCTGGGGTGGCCGGAATTTCAAATTTCAAAGCGAAGCGCAGCGCTTGTGGCTGGAGCGCATGGCCTCCAGAGGCTGGACCGCACCGGCATGGCCACAAAAATATGGCGGCGGCGGACTAGATCGTGATCAACTTAAAGTCCTCAAACAGGAACTGGCAGCCATACAGGCCCGCCCTGCTCTTTATAGTTTTGGTATTTCCATGCTCGGCCCGGCCTTGCTGAAATACGGTAACGAAGAGCAAAAACAGACATTTTTACCACCCATTATTCGTGGAGAAATCCGCTGGTGCCAAGGTTATAGCGAGCCCAATGCGGGCTCCGATCTCGCCAATTTGCAAGCCCCTGCGGTAGATAAAGGCGACCACTATGTCCTTAACGGCTCCAAAATCTGGACCTCCTATGGTGATTTTGGCGATTGGATGTTTTGCCTGGTACGAACAGATTCAGAGGCCCCAAAACATGGCGGTATCAGCTTCATGTTGTTTGACATGCAAACACCAGGCATCAGCGTGAAACCGATCAGATTGATCAGTGGGCGCTCACCCTTTTGTGAAGTTTTTTTCGGAGACGTTAAAATCCCTAAGTCGCAACAGGTCGGCGAGCTCAACAAAGGCTGGAGCATTGCCAAATACCTGCTGACCCACGAACGGGAGATGATTTCCTGGGCCGGCTTGTCGCAATCGGGCATGCAGTCTCTCAGCGCAATAGCCGTGGAGGTCATCGGTACCAGCAATGGCCTTCTTGAAGATACGATCCTGCGTGCCGATATTGCCAAGTTCGAAATCGATGAAATGGCCTTTGCATTAACCATCGAACGCGCCCGTGATGAAGCCAAGGCCGGTGCCAGCCTGGGCGCGGTGGCATCGTGGTTCAAGTATTTTGGCACGGAGCTGAATAAGCAACGTTACGACCTGTTAATGGATATCCACGGCAGCGATGCGCTGGCCTGGACCGGCGCGGCCAGTAAGGACGGCAAACTGGCACGTGACTGGTTGCGTACCAAGGGTAACTCTATCGAGGGTGGCACCTCCGAAATCCAGTTGAATATTGTCGCCAAACACATTCTGGGCCTGCCGGGTTAACCCGCTGTGCGCACCCGCGCCTGGCAACCCGATTAAGGGCACACCATGGCATTAGTATTAAACGAAGAACAAATCATGTTGCGCGATGCGGCGAAAGATTTTCTGAACGCGTGCGCACCGCCGTCGCATTTACGTCAATTACGTGATGCCGGCGATGCTACAGGGTTTTCACCTGGGTTGTGGGCTGAAATGGTCGAAATGGGCTGGTCCGCAATCATTATTCCAGAAGCTTTCGGCGGTCTTGATTATGGCTGTACGCCTCTGGGACTGCTACTGGAAGAATGCGGCCGTACGCTAAGCCCCAGCCCGTTGTTGTCAACTGCCCTGTTGGGCACCAGTACTTTAATTCTGTCTGGTAACGAAACGGTCTGTGCCAGGTGGTTGCCACAAATTGCTGCCGGCGAAAAACTGCTGGCACTAGCGTTTGAAGAATCAACCCGGCATCACCCTGAAGGCATTGCCACCCGGGCGGAGCCTGAAGGCAAAGACTATCGACTCAATGGCCACAAACAGGCGGTGATAGATGGCGGCACTGCCGATGCCTTCATCATCAGCACCCGTACCCGCAGTGGCAAGAACCCGGATGCGGGAATATCGCTCTTTTTGCTGCCAAAAGATACCTCGGGCCTCACGCTGGAAACCACCGAACTGCTGGATACCCGTCGTTCGGCCCGGCTTACCCTGAACAATGTCATACTCAGCCGTGAGCACTTACTCGGTCCGCTACACGGCGGTTATCTGATCCTGCAGGCCGTGCTGGACCGTGGCCGCATCGGCATGGCTGCTGAAATGCTGGGGCTTGCCCAGGAAGTCTTTGAGCGTACTATGGGATACTTGCAAGAACGCAAGCAATTTGGTGTCCCGATAGGCAGCTTTCAGGCATTGCAGCACCGCGCAGCGATACTCTATGGTGAAATTGAGCTGTGTAAGTCGGTGGTACTCAAAGCCCTGCAGGCAATTGATGCCAACAGCGCTGAGGTACCGATGCTGGCCAGCCTGGCCAAAGCCAGGTGCGGACCAACCGCTGCCCTAGCGAGCGCAGAGGGAATCCAGATGCACGGCGGTATTGGTATGACGGATGAATTCGACATCGGCTTTTTCATCAAGCGCTGGCGAGCATTGAATCAGCAACTGGGTGACAGCCGTTATCACCTGGACCGGTTTGCACAACTACGGGGTTATTAGGACCTGTTAACAGGCCTTGGCAGGATAAACATGGAACCGGGCACACATTTAAAAC
>CAYZLS010000239.1:0-2213 GCA_964479355.1 uncultured Wenzhouxiangellaceae bacterium
ATCCAGTCATTCGACGTATCCATCAGACCAACAAGATATAAACCGGCAGGGACTTGCTGAACGCATAGTTGAACAACTATCTCTGCAAGATGACGAAACAGTATTGATCGTAAACCGTAAAGATTTGTTCGAAGCGATTATTCCCCATATTCGTTATGCAGTAATGGCACATCATGGCATCGGCCTCGGCGAGAAATGGAAGATTATTTACAACGAATACCGACCGCATAATGCCCTGGGGCGCATGCCACCAACCATGTTTGTGCGAATTTAAAACTGGAAAACTCTAGTTTAGAACTGTCTACTGACGGGGAAGCCTACGAGCCCCCGGGAGAATTCACACAATGAAAGCGATTCGCCTGGATGCAACCGGCCCACCGGAAAACCTGAAACTAGTTGATGTAGAGATACCTGATATCGATGAAGATGGTGTTCTTATCAAGGCGGATTACGCTGGTCTAACCTATGCTGATGCCGAATTCAGACGCGGCAGCTATTATGTGCAAACCAAACTACCCCACTTTCCCGGACGTGAAGTTGCCGGCACCATCGAGCAGGTTGGCCTCAACGTCAAAAACTGGCAAGTTGGACAACGAGTTATGGCCATGGTATTGAGCGGCGGTTGCTGTGCAGAATATGTCCAGGCCTCCACTCGAGACTATACCTTCCCCAGCGGTATCACTTTCCCTGCCGCGGACATAATAGCCCTGCCGGACAATGTCTCTAGCAGTCAGGGACTGGTATATTTAATCAATTATCGTCTTGCGCATATCCTGTTTCATAGCTACATCGACATTCCTTCCGGGGCAGCGGTAATCGTCCATGGTGCTGCTGGTGGCTTTGGTTCCGTCACCACTATGATCGCTCGCGCTAACGGTAATGTGGTTATTGCCCTGTCCCGCACTGCCGAAGAAGTAGAATTTTGTCAGGCTAATGGTGCAGACCACAGTCTCAATATGACCCAAGTGGATTATGTTGATGAAGTCATGAAAATTACCAATGGCAACGGTGCCGATTATTCAATTAACGGTGTTTCCGGTGATACCCTGGAAAAGGATGCCCATGCGATGAAGACCTTTGGTGAAATGATTATTTATGGATACGCCGCTGGTCGCACCAGCTTCAATCCATGGGCTACTGACAAATCCTTGACGGCAAAAAGTTTTTACGCCGATGATTTTCTCGGTGGTTCGGCCCTGCCCAATGCTAATGAGGCAATGTACGAATGTTTTCGCAGCGGGCAGATTACAGATGTCACCAGGATCTTCGAGCTGGCGGATGCGCCAGCTGCGCATGAGTGGATCGATTCAGGAAAGTCTATGGGGAAAATCGCACTGAAGATATAGACAGCAGTTACCGCCTGTAAAGTAATAACTCTCAAGTAATTATTACGGAGGATAACACCATTGCCCTTACATTTTAGCCACGAAGAATTTCAACAACGACAGGCCGCTACTGTCGAAAGCATGCAGGCACGTGAACTCGATGGCTTGCTCATGTTCAGACAGGAAAGTATGTATTACCTGACTGGCTATGATTCCTTTGCCTATATAGTCTTTCAATGTTTGTACATGCATACAGATGGCAGTTTGACACTGCTGGCCCGTCCTCCTGATAAATATGTGGCGCTGTATACCTCCACCATCACTGATATCCGTATCTGGCGGGACGGTATCGACGACCCCCACAAGTTAGTGCAGAACATTCTTGAGGAATATGCCTGTCGTGACAAACGCATTGGTGTTGAATACGACGCCTTTGGCTTGAGAGGTCATGATGCACTGAAATTAACAGCCGGACTTGAAGGTTTTTGTACGCTGGAAGATGCATCAGATCTTATTACCCTGCAGCGAGTGGTCAAATCAGAGAGCGAGATCGCCTATGTCAAACAGGCCGCAATGCTGGTGGACCAAGCCTTCGCCCTGGGTCTCGAACTGGTTCGGCCCGGTGCCTTCGAAGGCGACATTCTTGCCACCATGCAGGCGGAAATATTAAGGCAAGATGGAGACTATCCGGGCAATGAATTTGTAATAGGATCCGGGCCAGCGGCCTTACTTGGGCGTTATACCAGCGAACGACGCTACCTCAGTCAGGAAGATCAGATAACGATAGAACTAGCTGGTGTTTATCGGCACTATCATGCCTGTATTGAACGTAACATCCGTATCGGTCCGGTATCAGTAAAGCTGGGCACCCTCTACGAAGTTGCACTG
>CAYZLS010000239.1:2223-3803 GCA_964479355.1 uncultured Wenzhouxiangellaceae bacterium
AGGGGATGGAGGCCGCGATGCAAATGATGCGCCCGGGTAATACCAATGGAGATGTCTACGATGCCTATGCACGATGTTGTCAGCAGGCGGGTTTGGAAGTGGGGCACTCGGCCTGTGGCTACGGTCTCGGCACTACCTTTGCTCCCAGCTGGATAGACTGGCCCTTTTTAGCAAAAAACGGGGATCTTGTTTTGCGTCCCAACATGGTCTTTTTCCTGCAAACCATTCTCTTCGACAGTGATGAGCAACTTATTGCCTGTCCCGGTCAAACCGTGCTGATCAACGACGATGCATGTCAGATTCTTTCCAATGATCCCTGTGATCTGATCATAAAATAATCGTAAAGATGGCAAACCAAGCAGACATGAAACAATAATAATTTATGCTGAGTAATTACTGGACCATTCTTTTGTCAATCTAATCAGAAATAAGTCCTGCCCGCCTGTCCCGTTCTTGAGCCAGCTCGTCGCGTTGACTGCTGTCACCAAAACCACCGCCACCGGGTAGTAAGATTTCTAGCCTTTGACCGGGTTCTATTAGCTGAACACCTTTGGCTTGCAGGTTTTCACCGTTCTTTATCCTGACAATGCCACATTGTCCGTCCTCACCTCCCATGCGGCCATGAGCTGGGTTGGTAGTTCTATCGAACATGGCAAACAACATGAATGGACTATCATCGAGCGTACCAACTTCTACGATCTGTCCCAGTCCACCTCGCCATTTACCAGCACCACCTGAGCCGACTCGTAATTCCTTACGCCAGATGACAACAGGCCCCATATTTTCTACGACTTCAACAGGCATGGACTTCACACCACTGGGAAAACCCGTCGCAGACATGCCATCCTGCTCAGGCCTGGCACCCGTACCACCGCTGTTAAAGATCAGAATTTCATAACGACGGGCATCTTTATCCTCACGTACATATTCACAGGCCGCATCCACTTCGGGGCCGCCGCGCATTTGTACACCCCAGAGGGAAGATGCACCTTCCGCCGGCACTTTTTCTGGCACCAACTGCGCTAGGCAACCCATTACCGCATCGGGTAAAAACTGACCAATGATATGCCTGGCACAGACCGGCCATGGATGTTTTACATTAAGAATGGACCCTTCCGGTGCACTTATCTTTATAACTGAGAGGGAGCCGGTATTATTCGGTATATGCGCACCAACTACACAACGTATACCGTAATTCGCATAAGCTTGGGTGTAATTCAATACGAGGTTAATACCTTTAGTACTCGCCTCGGTACTACCGGAGAAATCAATATTTATCTCGTCATCGCTAATGGTTACAGCACATACAATTTCAACAGGTTTGTCATAGCCATCCAGTGTAATTGTATTGTAGGTTGTACCTTTAGGTAGTTTCCGAATTTCCTCAAGCATACCAGCATGTGAACGTCCAATGATCTCGTCTCCAATATCAGCAAGATCTTCCAATCCATATTCATGCACCATATCCACCAATTTAACGCCACTGGTTTCATTCGCGGCAACATAAGAAAGAATATCGCCCTGTACCTCGTAGGGAGTACGGACATTGTACTGAATGATCTTGAGCAGATCCTGATTGA